>JANOWX010000325.1:0-15560 GCA_031418175.1 Acidobacteriota bacterium
GGGGGTCCAGGTTTTTTTCTTTTCCTTACTCAAAACCAATACCCAGGGTTGTTTGCCGGTGGGGTACCTCGGGGGGGTTGGCCCGGGGTTCCGCGTTTCCCCACACTTTGGTCCACACCTGGTCGCTACCGCTCCCTGTACCGCACCGGCGTTACAACGGCGGCGCAAAGCGGCCATCCGCCGCCGTCCAGCCGCCATCCACAAACAAGACTGAGCCGGTGACGTAGCTGGCCGCGTCGGAACTCAAATAAACCACCGCGCCGGCCATCTCATCCGCGCGCGCCCAGCGATTGAACACGCTCTTGGCGGCATACGCGCCGTACCAAGCGGGATTGTTTTTGATCGGCGCGGTGAGCGGCGTCTCGACTACGCCGGGGGCGATGGCGTTGACGCGCACGTTGCGCGGCCCCAATTCGGCGGCAAGGGCGCGCACCAGTTGGACGATGCCGGCTTTGGTCGCGGCGTAAACGCCCTGGCCCGGCTCGACGACTTGCGAGCGGATCGAGGAAATCGCAAGCAGGCTGCCGCTGCCTTGCGCGGCCAGCAAGCGGCCGGCTTCGCGGAACACGATCAAGGTGCCTTTGAGATTGACGTTGATGACGCGGTCGAATTCTTCGTCGGTGTATTCGAGCAAGGGTTTGCGCACGTTGATGGCGGGCGTCGTCACCACCGCGTCCAGCCGCCCGCGTTCGGCCTGCACGGTTTGAAACAACTGGCGCACACTGGCGGCGTCGGTCACGTCAACGCTGAGCGCGGCGGCTTGCGGCAACGACTGGGCGGTCGCTTGTGCGGCTTCCAAACGATTGTCGGCGCAATAGACAAAGGCGCCTTGCGCCGCCAGGGCTTGCGCGCCCGCCTGGCCGATGCCGGAACCGGCGCCGATGACGACGGCGGTGCGGTTGTCCAGGCGAAAGAGGGTTGCGTAATTCATCGGATTCCTTTGGTGTTTGGATTGACGGACGGCGCGGACTTTAGCACAACACATGGTTGTTTACAGGCGCGCACGGGAGCGGCTAGCATACGGGCGTCAAGCGATTGAAACGGAGGCACGATGATGACGACGCAAGCGATTTATGAAGGCGTTTTACAGCAAGCCCTGGATTTGCCGCACGAGGCACGGCTGCGGTTGTTGGCGGAACTGCAACAAACGGAACTGCCGCCAGCGCCAGTCCTTAATGGGTCGGGCCGCAGGCGGCCTGATCCGCGCCCGGCAATGGAGTGGTTGCGGTCGCACAGCAAAGAGTATGGCGATTGTTGGGTCGCGCTTGATGGCAACCGCTTGATCGCCCACGGCCCGGACGCTGAAGCGGTTTACGCGGCGGCCGAAGCGGACAGCGCTTATCTGCCGCTGATCAAATTCATTGAATCTGTTGATGCGCCCCCATTCGTTTTTTGAACTGTTATGCCTGAACTCTCTTTCGATGTTATCCAGCGCTATACCTCCACTGACGGCGTGGAAATTCCGTTGGTGATTACTGGTGGTGGCAGGGAACTGCAGACGACCGGCTTTGTGGACTGCGGCGCGGGGGCTTGTATCTTCAACAACGAGACCGGGCGGCTACTCGGTCTCGACATTGAAACTGGCGAGCCGCAAGCCTTCAGCCCCGCGTCGGGCGGAACACTGCTTACTTACGGCCACTTGGTCACGCTGGAGTTCTTCGGTCTCGCCGTGGAAAGCATTGTTTACTTTGCCAAATATCCAGGTTTGCGCCGGAACCTGCTTGGGCGTAGCGGCTGGCTCAGCAAACTGCGCTTTGGATTGGTGGAGTATGACAGCACCGTCTACCTTTCGCGCCTGACGTAAACTGCGAACAACTAAAAAAACAAAAAGGGAGCACACGGCCATTGCCGCGCGCTCCCTTTCTGTTTTGCGCTGCCGTTCTTATTCCTACAACGGGCGAATGAATACGCGCCCGTCATCCGTGGCGGCAAACAGTTTGGTTGTTTGTCCGCTGTTTGCCAGCGAAGTGATGCGGATGAACGGCAGGCATTCGTTGAGCGAACCCCAGGTGTCGTTTTGCGCGTTGAAGCGGAAGACGCCACTGTCAGTCGCCGCATAGAAACTGCTGCCCGCGAAATGCAGATCGTTCACGTTCTGGTTGTCCAGCCCGATGTTGATCGAACTCCAGTTGGGCGCGCCCAGCAGCGAGGTGCGGTGCACGCCGTTGCCGTTGAAGCCCGCATAGAGCGTGTTGCCGTCCGAACTGACCTCGAGCGCTTGCACACGGGTTGTCGGTAAGCCGCTGCCGACCGCCGCCCAGGTTGGGCTGGCCCCGCCCAGATCGCTGACCAACAGCGTGTAAACGCCGTTGGTTTCAGTGCCCGCGTAAATGCGCGCGGTATTGCCTGTGCCGCCCGCCGTCAACGCGTAGACGTTCAAATCGCCCAAGCCGCCGTTGACCTGCGACCAACTGGTGCCGTCGTTCGTGGTGAAGAAGATGCCGCCGCCTTGGGTGCCGGCAAAGAGCGTCCCGTTACTGGCCAGCGCCAGCGAACGGACAAAGTTGTTGCTCAGCCCGTTGTTGAGCTGCGTCCAGTTGACGCCGTTGTCGGTTGAGCGATAGACGCCGCCGCCCGGCGTGCCGGCAAAGAGCGTCGTCGTCGGTCCCACGGTCTTCGCCACCAGCGCGCGGATGTCGGTGCTGGTCAGGCCCATTTGGTCTACGCGCGGCCAGGTCTCGCCATTGTTGGTCGAGAGGTAGAAGCCGCCGCCGGCCAATCCGGCGAACAGGTTGGCGCCGTTGTTGAGCAACGTGATGATCGTGCCCTGTTTGGGCAGATTGGCCGGTTGCCAGCGCGCTGGCGAACTGGGAATCGTCAACGAGAGGTTGACCGTCTTCGTCATGGTCAGCGCTTGGCAATTGTTGGTCGCCGTGAACGTGACCGTGAAGGTGCGCGCTTCGTTGAAGACGGTGGGCGTCCAGTTGAACGTCGCCGCAGCCGCCGTGCCGCTGGTGCTGGTTTGATTGAAGGTCGCGCCCGGCGGCAGGCCTTGCGCGGTCAGCGTGATGACGGAACCCGCGTTGGGATCGCTGGCCGTGACGTTGAAGGTCACCGGCTGCGCGACCGGATTGGTGACGCAATCCTGCGGAATCGTCAGCGTGATCGTTTGATTCGCCGGCACGGTCAGCGCGGGCGGCTGGCAAACGGCGGTGACGCCGATTTCAACCGTCGCCGCCGGGCTGTCCACCTTGCCGTCATTGACTTTGAAGGTGAACGAGTCGGCGCCGTTGAAATTGGTGTTCGGCGTATAGGTCAGATTCGGCGCGCTGCCTGACAAGGTGCCGTGTTGTGGTGTGGTCAAAACCGCAAACGTGATCGTGTCGTTGTCGGGATCGCTGCCCGTCAGCGTGATGCTGACCACTTGATTTTGCAACGTCGTGACACGGCTCGCGCCGGTTTGCGAATTAGCGGCTGGCGCCCGATTCACGTCAGCGATGCTGATCGAAACCGTCTTGGTGTCGCTTTGCTGCGTCGGTGAACAGTTGTCGGTCACGTTGAAGCTGACGCTGTAATTGCCGGCTTGATTAAATGCCGGTATCCAGTTGAACGCCTGTTGAATCGTCCCGTTGGTGCTGGTCGTGACCGGGAAGGTCGCGCCCGTGGGCAGATTCGGCGAGGTCAAGGTCAGCGTTTCGCCGGTGTCCGGATCGGTGGCCGTCACGTTGAAGGTCAAGGCCTGGCCTTCGGTGCCGTTGATCGTGCCCAGCGGCACGGTCAACACCGGCGGACGGCAGACATTGGCCACGATGATGCGCACGACCTTGGTGGCCGATACGCCGCGCGTGGCGGTGAACGTGATGTCGAAGGTGCCGGACTGCGTGAAGTTCGGCGTCCAGGTGAAAGTCTGACTGATCGAAGAACCATTGCTGGTTTGCGCCGGGAAGACCGCCCCCGTGGGCAGACCCGCCGTCGCATTGAGCGTGAACGGTTGGCCTTGCGTGCCGCCGGAGGCCGAAACCGTGAAGCTCACCGGCTGGTTCTCAGTGGCGTTGAGCTGGCTGGGCGCGTCAATCGTGATGTTCGTCGTTTGCGGACTGACGACGATGGTCACGGTGTTGGTCGCGCTCAGTGTCGGCAGGCCGTTGTCCCTGACCGTGAAGGTCACGGTGAAACTGCCCGCTTGCGCCTCGGCGGGTGTCCAGGTGAATAGACCGGTCGTCGCATTGGTTTGCGTGAAGGTCGAACCCGCCGGCGTGTTGGTCGCGGTCAGCGTCAGCACATCGCCGCTGTCAGGATCGGCCCCGGTGACGGTGAAGCTGACCGGCTGACCGGTGATGACGCTTTGCGGGCCGGGCACGGTGATGCCCGGCGCGTCGTTGACCGACGTGATGGTGATGCCGATGACGGCCTCGTTACTGCTGACCGTCCCATCGCTGGCGCGGAAGCGAATCTCGTCCGGGCCGAAGTAATTCGGCGTGGGCGTGTAAATCAGATTCGGCGCAGTCCCGGCAAGCGTGCCGTTGCTGGGCTGTTTGGTGATCGTAAAGGTGAGCGGGTTGCCGTCCACGTCACTGGCTTGCAGCGTAATGTTGGCAGGCGCGTCTTCACTGATTGCAATGTTGGTGCCTTGCGCGACCGGCGCGTCGTTGATGGGGTTGATCGTCAATGCCACGGTGGCCACGTTGCTGTCTAGGCGCCCGTCATTCGCCTTGAAGGTGAACGAATCCGGGCCGTTGAAATTGGCGGTCGGATTGTAGGTCACATTCGGCGGCGTGCCGGTCAACGTGCCGCGTGCCGGCGCTTGCAGAATGGTGTAAGTCAACGTCTGGTTTTCAGGATCGCTGGCCACCAGCACCAGGGCCTTCGGGGTGTCTTCGTCGAGCGTGACGTTTTGCGAAGCCGCGAGCGGCGCGCGATTGCCCGCGACGTTGATCATGACCGGACGGCTGATGACACGCGGCGGCGTGCTGTTGTCAGTCGCCACGAAGGTGGCCGTGTAAATCGCCGCTTCGCCGATGTTGGGCGTCCAGTTGAATTCGCCGGTTTGCCTGTTGAAGGTCGCGCGCGGCGGCAAGCTGGTGGCGCTCAAGGTCACGGTTTGGCCCGGACATTTCGGCGCAGCCAACACGGTGAAGTTGACGGGCAGGCCCTCGACCGCGTTAACCGTGCCGGTGGGCACCGTCAGGATCGGGTCGCATTCGCCGCTGACGATGATGATGACCTGGCGGTTGGTCGTGCGTTGCGGCTGGCCGTTGTCGGTCGCCGCGAAGGTCACCGTGAAGTTGGTGACTTGCGCGAAATTCGGCGTGAACGTGAGCGTGCCCGTCGCCGGATTGCCCGGCGTGGTGTTAAAGGTCGCGCCCGCCGGGACGCCTGCCGCCGTGAGGGTCACGGTTTGGGCTGCGTCAGGGTCGGTCGCACTGACGTTGAAGATCAGTTGCTGGCCGACGTTGATGGTCAGCGGCGTGGCGGGCGCCCTCAATTCGGGATCGAGATTGAAGTCCACCACGTTGAGCGTCACCACGCGCGTCGAAAGCGCGTTGGGGTTGTTGGCGTCGGCGGCGGTGAAGGTCACTTGGTAGGTGCCGGCCTGGGTGAAGTTGGGCGTCCAGCGGAAGTCGCGCGAGGTGCGCGGGCCGCTTTGGACGGGTGCTTCAAAGGCCGCGCCGGACGGCAGATTGGCCGAATTGATCACGATGCTCTGGTTCGGACAGGTTTGCGTCGCCGTCACGCTGAAGAAGACCTGCTGGCCTTCCGACAGGTTGTAAGTTTCTTGCGGCGTGCTCAGCGGCGGCGGATTGTTGACCGGATTGACGGTGATGGCGAGCGAGCGGGTCACGCTTTGCGGCGGCGCGCCGTTGTCGGTGGCGCTGAAGCTCACCAACTGGCCGCCCACCTGCGTGCAACTGGGTGTCCAATCGAATTGTCCGGTGGCCGGATTGAAATTTGCGCCCGTGGGCAAATTGCCGGCCGCGAGCGTGACCGCGTTGTTTTCGGGATCACTGGCCGTGACGATGAAGGTAAGCAACTGGCCTTGATTCACCGCCGGCGGTGCGGGCAGGTTCAGCACCGGCGGACAATTGTCCTCGGTCACGGTGATCTGCACGGTTTTGATGTCGCTAAGTGGAACCGGCGCGCCATTGTCCATCGCCGCGAAGACGACCGTAAAGCTGCCCGCCTGGGTGCAGTTCGGCGTCCAGGTAAATTTGCGCTGCGGTTCGACAAAGCTCGCCCCGCTGGGCCGCGTGGGCGCCGTGATGAACACTGTCTGGCCCGTGTCCACATCGGTGGCCGCAACCTCGAAGGTGATGTTCGTGTTCTTCTTGACGGTCTGCGGCCCCGGCACCGTCAGCACGGGCGGATCGTTGACCGCATTGACGGTGATGGCGACGACGGCGGTATTGCTGTCGGCCTTGCCGTCATTGACCTTGAAAGTGAAATTGTCGGTGCCGTTGTAATTCAGGTTCGGCGTGTAAATCAGATTGGGCGCCACACCGCTGAGCGTGCCATTTGCGGGCGGCGTCACCACGTAGCGAATCGGATTGCCATCGGGATCACCCGCCGATAAGAAAATGACGCGGGAGGAATCTTCATCCAGGTTCACGGTTGCCGAGGTTGCCGCAGGCGCGCGATTGGCGGGCGATGACAACGAAGCAAAGAACAGATCGGGCGTCACCGCCGTCACCCCGCCGGGTTTGATGAGGCTGCCGCTGACCGTGCGCAAAACGCTGTCAGACCGGCCATCCGGACGCAGCAGGCTGGCTTCGATCAGCAACGAATCGTTGCCGGGATTGAGCGGCACATTACGCAACACAAACGCGCCATCGCCATCGGTGTAACCCGCCTGGCCGCGCACCTGCACCACCGCGCCCGCCACCGGCAGGCTCAAAGTATCGCTGATGCGTTCGACCACACGGCCCGTCACGCTGGTCACGTTGGCGGGCGTCAAGGCGACGAAATAGATGCCGCCTTCAACAATGGCGCGGAAACCGGTTTCGATGCGCGCGCCATTCACGGTCGCCGCGCCCGCCTCGATAAACGAACCGAGCGTCGGACTGTCGCTGCGTTGATCCAGCCGAAAGAGCGTCAGTTGCAGTCCGCCTGCCAGGTTGTCGGAATTCGGGAAACTCAATTGGCCGCCCGGATTCAAACGCGCGCCCAGCGGCGTCAACTGCACGATGCGTGAACTGTAGATGCTGAACGGCAGCGGCTTCGGCGTGCGGCAATTCTGGACTTGGGCCAGCGTGATCTGATTGGTGAGCGCATCGTTGGGGAATTGCGCCGTCGCGCCCGCTTCCAAGGTGAAAATCACATTGCCCGCCGTCGCATTCTGATCGCCGCCGCACGGAAAGACCGGCAGCGTGAGCGTCAGGGCATTGCCGACGCTGCTGCTGCGGCCCAACGGCGCGGTCAGCGAAATCGGCGCGGCCAGGCGGTTGTCGCGCTTGGTGTTGACTTCGACGCGTTGCAAGACAGAGCCGTGCGTTTCAAAACCGCGCACACCCTGCGGCGTGATTTGCAGCGTGGTGAAAAACGTATTCGGCGGCGTCGTCAGATTGATCGGCAGAATGAACGAGCCGTCGGGTTTGGTCGTGGTTTGTTCGTTGGTGACGAGCGCTTTGACGAGCACGCCGCCCAACGGGAAACGGTCGCTGGTTTCGACGATGCCGCTGACCGAGGTGCCGACTTGCAATTGGTTGTTGGAAGTCGCCTCGCCGCTCGGCGTGCCGACCGTGATGCGGCCCGTCTGAATGCCGAAGGGCAATTGCACCGTCAAGCGGTCTGTCGTGGCCGAAATGACTTGCGTTAATTGGCTGCCCACGCGCACACGGTTATCCACCAGGTTGCCGGGCGCGAAGGGCCCGCCGGTGACGACGACATTCTGGCCCGCCAGGAAGGTTTGTTGCGTCGGTTCGCCCACCGTCGGCGGCGTGCTTTGCCGCAACCCGGCGATTTCGACCTCGGCCGTGTTGGAAAGCTTTTGCGCGCCGCTGGTCGGATCAATAACCGCCAGCGAGAGGTTGATGAGGCCGCGCCCGTTCAGCCGCGCGCGCGCTTCGCCGCGATTGATCGGGCCGATGTTGATTTGGTCTACGCCGACCAGCGTGCCCTGCGCTTGCGCAAAGCTGACCGGCAGCCTCGTCTGGCCTTCCACTCCGCCCATGCGCACGCTCACATCATTGACGCTGGCGCGGCCGCGCACGCCGGTCGCAAACATGATGATGAATATCTGTTCGGCCTCGGTGGCCAGATCAATCGGTTCAGGCACGAAGCGGTTTTGATCCGGCTCAAAGCGCGCAATGCGTTGTGTCGTCTGCGCGCCATTGGCTGCCACGCGCAAGATAATCGCGGCGGGCAAGCCTTTCCCCGAAGCGTTCGCCGTGAAAATGCCCGGCGAAACCCGCGTGATCGTCAAACGCCCGACCGAAGTAATGCCTTCACCTGTGATGATCGTGATTGTTGCCTCGCCCTGGGCGGTGCCGGTCGGCACCACGAAGTTGACTTGCGTTGGCGCGACAAAGAAAAGCTGCGCGAAACGTTCGGTATTCTGGCTGTCGCGCACGCGCACAGTCGTCCCGGCCAACGAAGTCGGCAGCGGCACCGAGGTGCCCGTTTCAACCCGCGTGGACAAATTGGCGCCAAACGCCGACACGACGGAATCGGCCGCCACCGGGCCCGCCTCGAACGTCGCCGCCGAGACTGCAACCAGCGGTTGCGTCTGCAAGACAGCTTTGGCGAGGACTGGCGCGGGCGCTGTGGCTGCCGCTACGGTTGCCGCGAAAGTTTGTTTTACCGTTTGGATTGGAGCCGTTGACTTAGGCAGGCTGAATTGCGTTGCCGGTATGACGCGGCGCGCTCCTTCAGAGGGCGGCCCGCTCAAGCACAGCACGCTGGCAAACAGGCTAACAAGCAGCACCGCGCGGCGCTTGCCAAAGAGAACATCGAACAGTTGCACCAAAGATAGGCCGCGATTGGGCAACGACATAAGGCACCTCCAGATAAACCGAAATCTATCTTCTGATTCAGGTCAGGTCGTTGGGGGGAGGACTGTACGGGCAGCCTTCCACATCAAACATAAACTGGGCTTACGCTGTGCAAACACTTTGCACGGCGTGCAAATAACGAGTCCGGATTACTGGGCTGGTGAGGCGCTTCGTGAATACCGGGAAAAGGGCTGTTGCTAGCGGCCTGAGCAGGCTGCCTCGCACAGCTAAAGAATGGAAAAACGCGATAGGATAAAAGCGAGTCGTTGAACATTGCGCTGCCTCGGTGCGCCCTTCACCGGCCTCAACAATAATTACTATGACAGGGATTTGCGAACTGACTTCTAATAAGGACGATTTTGGTAAGTAGCTTGAATTACCGCGCCAGGGGTCTCGCTTGGAATAACAAAACGTTAGTGGAGCTAGGGATCACTACATGCCCTGAGAATGCTGGAAACCTCTCTGACAGGGCGGCGTTAATCTACCGCTCAGCACTCTTGGCAGTCAACAAAATTTTAAGGCCAGCGGTTTTCTTGCAACAACTTAGCGGAGCAACACGCTACGGGGCGGCACGGGGTAAATAGATTTTTTGGGGTACAGCTTTTGGAACGACGGGCCTTTGATACCAACTCTAATGGTTGGGTTGCTTTTGGTCTTTTACAAAGCTGAGATGGTCTGCCTCGTAGTAGCGAATTTGTTCGTTACGACGTGTGGCGAATCACTTTGGGTTCGGCTTTAGACTTCGATCACCACACGCCCCACTTGCTCGTTCGATTCCAAATAACGTTGCGCGTCGGCGTACTGCTCAAACTTGAACACGCGGTCAATCAGCACCTTGAGCTTGCCTGATTGCAAGCCGTCAAACACGCATTGGGTGCCGCGCCGCATACGGTCGGGGTTGTTATAAACGTGGTAAACAACGACGCCGCGAACGCTGGCTTCCTTCATCATCAGCGGCCCCAGCGGCAGCGGCGTGGGCTGGCCCGACAATCCGCCATAAACAAAGATCACGCCGTTTTGCGCGACCGCTTGCGCCAACTGTTCGATTTGCGGCCCCACGACCGGATCGAAAATCAGCCGCGCGCCCTGGCCGCCCGTGATGGCTTTGACGCGCTCAACCAGATTTTCATCATCCGTGACAATGACCTCTTCGGCCCCGGCGTCGAGCAAGGCCTGTCTCTTGGCCGCCCCGCGCGTCGCCGCAATGGGAACCGCACCCACCGCCCGCGCCATCTGAATCGCCGCGATGCCGACGCTGCTGCTGGCGGCGGTGATCAGCACGTAATCGCCCGCCGCCAGCGCGCCGTGATCGTTCAAGGCGTCCCAGGCGGTCAGGTAAGGCACCGCAATCGAAGCCGCTTCGGCGGGGCTCAGTTGCGCGGGATATTTCAACGCGCAGCGCGCGGGCACAAGCGCCGTTTCGCCATGCGTCCCGTGCGTGCTTACGTTGAAGCCGGGAAAGGTCAACACGGGGTCGCCAATTGCAAAGTCCCTGACATTCGCGCCCACGGCTTCGATCACACCCGCGGCATCGGTGCCGATGCGCGAGTTCGGCAGTTGCGGTTGATAGATGTAGCGGCCCGCGCGAAAAAGCGCGTCGGCGCGATTGAGCGACATTGCCTCGACGCGCAGGCGCACTTCATCCGCGCCCGGTTCGGCCAACGGTATGTCTTCCAATTTCAAAACGTCGGCGCTGCCCAACTCGTGGAAACGCGCGACTCTGGTCATGTTCATTGCAGTAATCCTCTTGAATTGAAACCGGCAAACGTTGAATGGTGGTTTGCACCATTCAACGTTTGCTTGTTCATCTTTGCGAATGGTTCGTCATTCCTTGTTCACAAACTACGCCGTCTCGTTGGCCGGCGCTGTTTCAGCCCAATGTTCACAGACCGTGCGTACGCAGCCGGTTGCGACTTGCTGGCGGCGCTCAGCCAATCAACTCCGGGCGTGCCGTTCCAGCGCGCGTTTCAACTCGATTTCGCGGCAATAATCCGACGCGCTGAAGTCAGCACTCACCCACAGCAAAATGGAGCGGGGATAAATCCAACTCAGTAAAATTCTTTCGGCGCGCCTCGGCAATCCGCCGTTCCGCTTCGGCCGTCCCAGTGGCTGCGATTTCAGCGGCGGACGGCTTGGTTTGACGGGCGGTCTTTTTCGGCAGGGCTTACGGGCTTCCTCCTGTTGCGGTGGACGGTCTGGGCGTTCCCGCCGGATGGGTTGGCGGGTGCGTTATGGGTTACTGCTCCCAACGCGCCAAAAACGCGCCGGGCGTCACAATCTCAAACCGGAAGCGTTTCTTTTGCGCTGCCGGGATGTCGAGCAAGTCATGGTCGTTGGTAATCAAAAACTGCACCTGCCCCGCCGCCGCCGTCGCCAGAAACACATCGTCATCAGGGTCGCGGCTGACGGCGGGGCGTGCGCCGAGATTGACGTTTGTCACAGTCTCGCGTGCCTGCAAACGAGCGCGGAAATTCTCGACTTTGTTTTCGGAGATGGGCAATCGGGTAAGGACTTCTAGGTATTCGTCTACGACCTCAGCGCTGACGATGAGGTGCAATTTACGCTGTTTGAACCACAAGGCGAAAATCCTGGCGCTGGCAGATTGCGGGCGGCGTCCGAGGAAGAAGTTGGCGACGACGTTGGTGTCGAGTACGACCGGCAGGCGATCTTTACGGCGCGGCATGAGCCTTTGCTTTTTCTACGTGCTGCCGCTTTTCGCGCCGGTGTTGCCGCACCAACTCTACCGTGTCGTCTTCGGTGTAGCTGCTCTTCCTGCCCTCTTCCTGCATCTCGCTGAAAAGCTTTTCGTCTTCCCAGATTTCCAACTGCTCGCGCATCCACGCCGAAACCAACGTAACCGGATTCCGCCTTCGCTGCTTGGCCTGTTTCCGAAACTCTTCCCAAATAGTCGCTTCAATCTGTAGTTCGTTTTTCATAGCGCACGCATTCTATCGGATAAATTCGATGTTTGACCATCCCGGACAATCATCATTGGCGATGGCAATAGCTTCGGCAATGGCATCGTGACTGACGCGCCCAAACCATGTTTCGGTAATCTGTTCCCACGGCATGCCTTCCGCCACCATCTCCAACACGTCTTTGACGAAGATGCGCGTGCCTTTGAAGGTTAATTGACCGCCACATATTTTGTGGTCAGCGACAATGTATTGCCCAAACTCTTTTCGCTCACTGACGGTCATTACAATTCCCTCCCAAACTTGATCACTTCGGCGATGGCTTCCCGCGTGAGCCGCCCATCGTATTCCGCCGAGATGCGCTGCCAATCGAAGCCTTGCGCGACCAAAAACAACACGTCATTGACCAGGATGCGCGTGCCGCTGAACGTCAAATCGCCGCCACAGATTTCAGGATCGGCGACGATATACTGACCATGCTCTTCACGTTTTTTGTTAAACATAGTTGGCTCCTTTCACTGCCAGCGCACCAACAGCCGCAAACTCAGCGGCCAATTCTTCCGGCGAAAAGTTCACGTAAGCCACACCCCGCGCACGCAGAAGATCAAGAAACTCTATGCGCGAGATGCTCAGCAAGCGCGCCGCCTTGCCGGATAAGACGCGGCCTTCGGTGAACGAAGAAAGCGCCAGCCATTCGCGCACGCGGCGTTGGATTTCGGCGCGATCAAATCCTAGTTGATTGAATGCAACAGGCAATTGGATTTCAATAGTCGTCTCAGTCATCGCTTTCTCCTCCATGGCGTGCGCATTCTACCGGATGATTCCGGTCATTGACCACATTGCTTCACGCCAACAGCTTCTGCACCACATTCCCATGCACGTCGGTCAACCGATACTCGCGCCCCTGAAACTTAAACGTCAGCTTGGTGTGCTCGATGCCCAACAGCCGCAAAATCGTCGCGTGCAGGTCGTGTATGTCTACCGGGTCAACGACCGGGTTGTAGCCGATTTCGTCTGTCTCGCCGACGGTCACGCCGCCTTTGATGCCGCCGCCGGCGAGCCACATCGCAAAGGCGCGCGGATGATGATCGCGGCCCAGCAACTTCGATCCGCTGCGGCCTTCGTTCATCGGCGTGCGCCCGAATTCGCCGCCCCAGACGACCAGCGTTTCGTCCAACAAGCCGCGTTGTTTCAGATCGGTCAGCAGTGCGCCGATGGGTTTGTCTACTTCGCGGCAGAGGCGCGGCAGTTTCGAGACGATGTCGGTGCCGACACTGTTGCCGTGTGTGTCCCAGCCCCAGTGATACAACTGCACGAAGCGTGTTCCGCGTTCGACCAGCCGCCGCGCCAGCAGGCAGTTGTTGGCAAACGAAGTCTCGCCGGGCCGTGTGCCGTAAGCTTCGTGAATGGCTGCCGGTTCTTTGCTGATGTCGGTGAGTTCGGGCACGCTGGTTTGCATGCGAAAGGCCAGTTCATACGCCGCGATGCGCGTGTTGATTTCGGGATCGAGCGTTTCCTGCTGCTGCATTTGATTCAGATCACGCAGCGCATCCAGCGTCTGCCGCCGCGTCGTGCCGGACACGCCGTCGGGGTTGTTGACGTAAAGCACCGGTTCGCCTTTCGAGCGAAACTCCACGCCCTGATGCTGCGACGGCAAGAAACCGCTGCCCCAACAAGTCTTGCCGCCGTCGGGATTGTTCTCGCCGCTGATGAGCACGACGAAACCGGGCAGGTCTTTGTTCTCGCTGCCCAAACCGTATTGCAGCCACGCGCCCATGCTCGGACGGCCCGGAATCTGGTGGCCGGTGTTCATGAAAATCTGCGCGGGCGCGTGGTTGAATTGCGTCGTGTGCATGCTGCGGATGATCGCAATCTCATCCGCGTGCGCGGCCAGGTGCGGCAGCAAGTCGGACATCTCCTGCCCCGATTTGCCGTGGCGTTTGAAATTGAAGGGCGTGCCGAGCAGCTTCGGCACGCCTTGGATAAAGGCGAAGCGTTCGCCCTTGATGAACTCTTCGGGGCAGGGCTGGCCGTCGAATTTGCGCAGCACGGGCTTGTTGTCGAACAGGTCAATCGTCGAAGGCGCGCCCGCCATGAACAGGTAAATCACGCGTTTCGCTTTGGGCGCAAAATGCTGAAGGCGTGCTTGCGCAAACAACTGGTCATCCAGCAACGACGTCAAGGCCATTGCGCCGAGGCCGAAGCCGGTTTGTTTGAAGAAGTGGCGCCGGGTCAGTTCGCGCAAAGCAGTTGATTGTTCTTGCATCAGTTTCTCCTACCTGTGCTCTTTGATGGGAGCATAGAACGCGCGTATCTCCGCCAGATCGCGTTCGATGTCGCCCGTCGGCGTGAAGGTCGGGCCAAAGCCCACCACCTTGTGTTGATAATCAAAGAAGCCCAACACAATCGGCACCTGCGCTTGCAGGGCGATGTAATAAAACCCGGTTTTCCATTGCGCCACCTGCCGGCGCGTGCCTTCGGGCGGGATGCCCAGAATGAGCGCGTCGTGTTGGCGGAATTGCTCGACGGTTTGCGCCACCAGGTTTTGGCTGGCCGAACGCTCCACCGCGATGCCACCCAGCCAGCGCGTGACGCCGCCGAAGGGCCAGCGAAACAGCGTGTGTTTGCCCAGCCAATACACTTTGAACCGGTAGGCGAAGGCGATGCCCATTGCCAGCGCGAAATCCCAATTCGACGTGTGCGGCGCGGCGATGATGATGTACTTCGGACAAGCGGGCAGCGTCCCGGTCGTGTGCCAGCCGCACAGTTTGAACAAGCCGTGCGCGCTGCGCTGCAACAGCTTGTTCAAAATGGGCGTGTCGAAAATGGTGGTTTGCGCTTTCATTACAGTGGCCGCACCCAGATATTGCGGAAGCGCATCGGATTGCCGTGATCCTGCAATTGCAGCGGGCCTTTCGGCGGATGCGCGATGTAGGCAGGCGCGCGGTCGTTCCAGGTTTCGCCGTATATCTCGACGTTGTTCTGAATGAGCACGCCGTTGTGAATGACAGTCACGCGGGCGCGGCGCGTGACCTTGCCGATTTCGTCAAAGCGCGGCGAGGTGAAGATGATGTCGTACGTCTGCCATTCGCCCGGCTTGCGCGAAGCGTTGACCAGCGGTGCGTGCTGTTTGTAAACCGCGCCGGCCTGGCCGTGAAAGTAGGTCGGGTTCTGGTACGAATCGAGCACCTGGATTTCGTAATGGCCCATCAGAAAGACGCCGCTGTTGCCGCGCCCCTGGCTGTCGCCTTTGACTTCGGCGGGCGTGGCCCATTCGATGTGCAATTGGCAATCGCCGAATTCCTGTTTCGTAACGAGGTCGCCCGTGCGCGCGACGACTTGCATATAGCCGTCCTGCACCAGCCACTTGGCCGCGCCGCCGTCGCGCATGCTCTTCCAACCGGAAAGGTCTTTGCCGTCGAAAAGAATGACGGCGTCAGACGGCGGATCGCTGGCTTTCGCGCCGGGCGTGACGACCGTTGGTTCTTTTTTGGGCGCTTCGTGCGCGGGTTTGAGCAAGCCCATCTCGAAGGCCTTTTTTCGCACTTCTTCGATTTGCTGCGGGGTGTATTGCGCGGGCTGTTGTTGGGCGTTGGCGCATGCCGGGACCAACGCGGTCAGGGTGATGGCTGCACAGAACAGCCAGGGCCGGGCGTTGAATAAGTTCTGCATTGTTGCGATCTCCTCGAAAAAACGCATGGAGTTCAGGCTTTAGCCT
>JANOWX010000326.1:0-5098 GCA_031418175.1 Acidobacteriota bacterium
ATTTTCTCCGTTGGGAGTTATGCGCGGCGCCCATTCCTGATTCAGGAAAAAGAATAATTTTTTCTTTTCAGTATTGAAGAACTTGGGAATATAAACCGGCCCTCCGATTGAGTAACCTTTTTCTTCCTGGTCAGTAATTGGCCGCGGGTTGTTGGTGGTGGGATTGTTTCGGTTGTTTTGAAAGGTATTGGAATTCAGCCCAGTGTGACGGCGGTAGTAATAAGCCGAACCGTGAAAGTCTTGTGAGCCGCTGCGCGTAGTAGCGATAAATTGCGCCCCAGATGAGCGTCCATATTCTGGTTGATAGGTCGAAGTCAGCAGTTTGAATTCGCCAACCGCATCCAGTGGAATCCGCGATAGCTCAGAATTGTTACCTACGTCAACGCTGGTGATGCCGTCAATCTGGACATTGTTCGAATTTAGCCTCGCGCCATTCACGCTGAGGCCGGTACTGCTGCTGTTACCATCGCCGGCGCCGTTGGCGACGACACCCGGAGCTAAGGTGGCAAGATTGATGTAACTGCGGTTTTTAACACCGACGTTGCGAATCTGTTCGCCCTGAATGGCAAATGACCGCTCGCCGCTATCGGCCTGGATGTGGGTCGCTTCGCTGGTAACACTGACCGTGTCGGTGACTGCGCCAACTTCCAAACTTAAGTTACCAAGTGAGAGTCTGTCGTTTGCAACAAGCGTCACGCCCTTCCGCTGTTGTTTCTTGAAGCTCGCGGCTTCGATGCTCAGCGTGTAGTTGCCCGGCGGAACGATGGGAAAAACGAACCGGCCTTCACCATCGGTGGTGGCGGTTAGAGAATAGCTCTTTCCCTCTTCGGTAATGGTCACGGTGGCTTTTGCAACCGCCGCCTGTTGCGGGTCAACGACCGTTCCGGTAATCGAACCACTGGTGGTTTGAGCCAAACCCGCTCCCGTGCAGAGCACGATGAGCGCGACGAACATTGATAGCATTCTGAAACGCATAAACAACCTCCCGTTAAACGGATGATGATTCTGGGGGGCCAGATGGCCCCGCGCTGGCGGCCAGTTCTTCATCTGACACGGCCATGCAAATTGGAATTGAGCTAGCGCTTGAACGTTGAAATGCGAGTTCCCTTCGGTGCGGGCAAACAGCCCGCCCTTTGATTTTTCACCCAGCTTGCACTCGCTTGTTTAGTAGTGGCGGTCTATACTTTCGACCTTGCTGGAAAGTACTCGCAAGCGGCAGGCAAAGTCATTGCAGTCTTGCGGTAAAATTTCTGAAAAATTTATCGCCCTCCTGAAAGAATCCTGAAACGCGATGGATGTGCAGCACTTAGAAGCGGTTAGGCCAGACGTGCTCTACGAATTCGGCCCGTATGTCGTGGATGTGTCGAAGTCTGTCTTATTGCGCGAGGGCGAGGTTGTGCCGGTCGGCTTGAAAGCGTTTGAGGTGCTGTTAATGCTCATCCAGCACCACGGCCAGGTGGTAATGAAGGACGAACTGCTCAGCCAGGTTTGGCCTGACACTGTCGTTGAAGAGAACAATCTGGCCCGCACTATTTCAGCGCTCAGAAAGGCCATGGGCGAAAACCACGGCGCGCCGCAGTTCATTACCACGATACCGGGGCGCGGCTACCGTTTCATGGCCGAGGTGAAGGAGGTCGAGCACGTCAATGGAGCCGGTCACCTGCCTTGGCAAGAGCAGTCAAACGGCCATGCAACAAACCGTGGCTTGGCTGCGCCCGGCATCCAAGCGCTCGCCGCTGTGCCAGATGTACGGCTGGTCAAGCAACTGCGGTATTACAAACTGGCGTTGGGTGCGCTGCTGTTGTTGCTGGTGACCGGAGCAATTGCCGCGCTGGTGATTCCACAGCTTCGCCAACGGGCGCAGGTCTCGTTGCCACGCAAACTCTGGCAGTTGAGTTTCGACCCCGGTCTGGAAAGCGAGCCGGCGTGGTCGCCTGACGGGCGGCTAATCGCCTACAGCGCTGATCGCGCGGGCAATTTTGACATTTGGGTGCAACCCGTTGGCGAAGGCCAGCCTGTGCGCATCACGACTTCGCCCGCACACGATTGGCAGGCGGATTGGGCGCCCGAAGGCAATCGCCTCGTCTTCCGCTCTGAACGTGAGGGCGGCGGGTTATACGTTGTGCCGGTGCTGGGCGGCAACGAACACAAAGTCGCCTCGTTCGGTTACCGCCCGCGCTGGTCGCCCGACGGCACGCAAATCCTGTTTTACAGTTCCATCCTGCGCAACAACACGGCTGAGATTCCCAAACTCTATGTCGTGGGGCTGGACGGCAAACCGCCGCGCGAAGTGCTGGCTGACTTTCTCACCGAGTTCAAAGCGTTCCGGGCGGATTGGCATCCTGACGGCAAACGGCTCTCGCTGTGGGGCAATCACCTGCAACAAGGCAACGGGTTCTGGACTGTCCCGCTGGCCGGTGGCCAATCCGTCAAGTCAGAGTTCGCCACAGCCGTGACCGAACAATTGAAAGAATCCGGTGTGGCGTTTGGCAGTTTTCAATGGTCGCCGGCCGGCGACGCGCTCTATTTCGAAGGGGTTTCCGCCAGTGTGCGAAGCCTTTGGAAAGTTGCGGTGGAACCGGGCAGCCTGCGTTGGGTAGCTGGCCCCGAACGCTTGACTGCGGGCGCGGGGCTGGACACGGATTTGGCGCTCTCGCGCAATGGCCGGAAGGTGGCCTTTACTTCCCGCAATGAGCAAACGCGTCTCTGGTCATTCCCTTTTAACGCCGCGACGGGGAAGCTCGGCAACGCGGGCCAACCCATCACGACGGCAGGGATGGATGCGTACTTTCCCGACCTGACCGCCGATGGCCGCCAGTTGGTGTTTGTGACCAATCGCGCCGGCAAGCGTGAATTGCGCGTCAAGTCGCTCGCTGACGGCAGCGAAACGATTTTGCTCACCGATGATTTATCGCGTTCGTCGCCGCGCTGGTCGCGCGATGGCAAACGCCTGGCGTACAGCCGCGAAAACACGGCCAAATCGGTGAGCGCACAAAATCGCTGGGACATCGCTACGTTGCCGGCAGCAGGCGGCGACGAGCAAGTGCTGACCACGGCGGGCCCCCTGGTCGAACCGACCTGGGATTGGTCAGCCGATGGCGCACGTATCTTAGTGGGCTTCATGCGCGGTACCCCAGTGCGCCGCTTGATCGGCATCATTCCGGTGTCGGCGGCCCCGCACGCCGAAGCGCAAATGCGCGTCGTGACCTCGCACCCTGATGAGAATCTGTATCAGGCGCGTTTTTCTCCCGACGATCGCTGGATCAGTTTTTGTACGGCCAAGATGAATCAAGCCGGCATCTCGACCATCTACGTCGTGCCAGCGGCGGGCGGTGAATGGACGCGCATCACCGAAGGCCACAACTTTGACGACAAACCGCGTTGGTCACCGGATGGGCGAACGCTCTACTTCATTTCCAATCGCACCGGTTTCTTCAACGTCTGGGGCGTGCGCTTCGACCCAGCGACGGGCCAGCCGGTGGGCGCGCCCTTCCGCGTCACGCCCTTTGACAGCCCAGGCCAGATGATTCTCGAGGACGTGCGCATCATGGAACTGGCGCTCGCCACCGACCGGCTGGTGCTGCCGTTGATGGAAGTCACCGGCAATCTCTGGATTTTGGAAAATGTCGGACAGTAAAGGCGCCGCGCGCAAGCATGAGTACCCCGAAAACTAAGTTCTTTTAGAGTCAGCGGACGGCAACACGTAGTAACGATTTCAATCGTTGCGGTCCTAAACTATTACAGAAAAGCATCCCGGCCTACGTGGCCGCAACACGTAGTAACGATTTCAATCGTTGCGGTCCTGGCCGTAGCACAAAACGAATAGATTCGTTACTACGTGTTGCCGTCCGCTGACTCTAAAAGAACTTAGTTTTCGGGGTAATGAGCCTCGATAAACAACCATGAAAACACATTTGCCCGCATTCCTTTTTCTGTCCCTTGTGTTGTGCTGTTCGACGCGCCCGACGCCGGCACAGCAACAGCCCGATCTGGCCGCGCTCACCGACGGTCAATTGCACGTCATCCTGGTCGGCACCGGCTCGCCCATCGCCGACGCCGCGCGCGCGCAAGCCTGCACCGCCGTCATCGCGGGCGGCGAATTCATCTTGATTGACGCCGGCCCCGGCGCCGTGCGCAAAGCCATGACAAACAATCTGCCGCTGCAAAATTTGAGTGCCGTATTGCTGACGCATTTCCACTCCGACCACATCGGCGAATTGGGCGAAGCCGTCGTGCAAAGCTGGCTGGCCGGGCGCACCAAAAAGCTCGAAGTTTACGGCCCGCCCGGCGTCGAAAAGATCGTCGCGGGGTTTGCGCAGGCCTACGCCTTTGACACCGATTATCGCGTCGCCCATCACAGCGAAGCGCACATGCCGCGCGCCGCCGCCACTGCCAACGCGTTGCCCATCAAGCTGAAGAGCGCTGCTGAAGCCGCCGTCGTGTTTGAACGCAACGGCGTGAAAGTCACGGCCTTCAAAGTCGAGCACGAACCGGTGAGTCCGGCTTACGGCTATCGCATCGAGTATCGCGGGCGCAGCGTAGTGATTTCGGGTGATACGGCCAAGAGCGTGAACCTGGCGAAACACGCGGCGGGCGCTGACCTTCTCGTGCACGATGTATTGGCGAAACCGTTGTTGCAAATGGCTGCGAGTAACTTTGAACAGGCGGGCCAGACGCGCCGCGCCAAACTCGCGCGCGACATCACCACCTATCACGCCGCGCCGCTCGAAGTCGCCGCAGTGGCGGCAGAAGCGAAAGTCGAAACGCTCGTCTTCACGCATCTGGTGCCCGCGCCCAACACGCCGCAGATCGAAGCGGAGTTCACGCGCGGCGTGGCTGACTTGTTCAAAGGCAAAGTCGTGCTCGGCACGGATGGGCTGCGTTTTGATCTACCGGCACGCAACTGATCTTCGATGCGCCCGCGTCCCGCGGGCAGGTCGCCGCGGCAGACTCGACAATGCCGGAGGGTTACCTTTCAGCATCAATTGGTTTGCCGCCAAGCCCTGCCCGCGGGCGCACCAAATACCGATGGGAGAATCATGATGAAACTGCTGCATTGTTGCTGGGTAATGGCGCTCGCGGTCTTGCCGCTGAACGC
>JANOWX010000327.1:0-4258 GCA_031418175.1 Acidobacteriota bacterium
CCTCTGCCTCAAGCGCGGCGACGCGCAGTGCCAGTGCCGATGTAGCCATATTGCGAATCCTCCCAAAAAACTTTATCCCAACTTGAGCGGCTGACAGCCAGCCCAGCGTTATTGCGAAGCCAAAGTATAAGCCCGCGCCGCATACCCGGCAACGAATCAGCCAAAAGGATAGTGGCGCAAGAGCAGTCTCTCGCGCCACTATCTGTTCCTTACTGATTCGCCCTCAGCTACGACAACGCAATGTCGAACTGTTCCTGATGCACCGCCGGGTCGCTCTTGATCGAAACGACACCGCCCAGATAGGTCTCGATCTCTTGCAAGACGTCGCGTTCGGATGAGCGCAAGGCCTTGGCCACATCGGGGTGGACGCGCAGGATGACTTCGTTGGCATCGTCCACGTCTTTGCTGAGGCAGCGCGCTTCGGCCAGGATTTCGTAGGCCACGGTTTGCGGGCTCTTGACCATGCCGCCAATAGGTACAGGGCCATCTTTCTGCTTCACCGGTGCGGCGCGCTTAGCGGCTTCGGCCAGGCGAATCGCCTGCGTATTCTTGCGGCGCAGCAGCTTTTTTTGTTGTTCGCGGTGCGCTCTGGAACGGTCGCCATTTCGTTTTGACATGATTGATTCTCCCCTTTAACCGCCCAAGGCGGCGTGGCAATTGTTTTTTGGTAAGCATGAAAACCACGGCCCGGCCAACGCCTAACCGGTTTTAGAAAAAACCGGCTCCACTGGAATTGCCAGGTTGAGGCCGGTGGACTGTGCCAGCCGTTGCCGCTTGAGCGTGTGCCGCAGCATCAAAGAGGCCAGCCCCAGGCTCAGTAACAGCAAGAGCGCGATGATCAGTCCGCCCCATGACACACTGGCTTGATGCGCGGCGCGGGGCAGCCCCGCGACACATACGGCCAGCAACGCCATTGCGCCCAGCACCAACGGCCTGTCAACGCGGCGCACGCGGCTTTTTCGCGCCATCCGGCGGCCAGGATGGCGAGGTAATAGGGCGAAATGTAACGTTGCTGGCCGAGCGTTTGCAGCTTGTTGGCCACCGCCAGCGCCTCTGCACGATGGCCGGCCGCAGCCAAGCCGTGCCCCAGATAGGCGAGTGTCGCGGGCGTCTCGTCTATTTGCGCGGCGCGGCGGAAGCCAACCAACGCCCGCGCGTGCTCGCCTTTCTGTTCGTAAGCCCAGCCGAGAAAGAAATGCGCGAAGGCGAAATTCTGATCGAGTTCGAGCGTGCGTTTGAACTGGTCAATCGCTTCGTCATAACGGCGCGCGAAATAAGGCAGCAAGCCGAGGTTGGCGTTGATGATGAGCGAAAGCGGATTGAGTTGTTGCGCCTGTTTGAGTTCGACCAGCGCCTCGGCCTGGCGCTGGCGATAGGCCAGCAACAGGCCATACCACTGATGCGCCGTAGCGTAATTGCCATCCAGCGCAATCGCGCGCTTGAACGAACGCTCGGCCTCGGCGTAATCCCAATCATAACGCCATTGCACGATGCCCAACGAAGCGTGCGCGGCGGCGAGTTGAGCATCTAGCGCCAACGCTTTCTGCACGGCTGCGCGCGCGCGGAATGGCTTCGCTGGGCGGACGCTCCACGCCCGACAGCGTATGCCACGCATCAGCCAGGCCGACATAAGCCAGCGCAAATTTGGCATCGAGTTGAATGGCTTGCTCGAAATACTCGATGGCGCGTTTGGTTTCAGGCACGGCGCGCCGGTTCCAGTGATAGCGGCCTTTCAGATAAGCCTGCCACGCTTCATTGTTTTGCGTAGCGCGCCTTCCGTCCGCGTGCACTCTTCGTCGGTCAGACGCTGGCGCAGCTTGCCCGTGATGTCGCGCGTGATGAGCGTTTGCAGCGCCAGCAATTCCGACGGGCGGCCTTTGTAACTGTCGCCCCACAATTGCGCGCCGTTCTTGACGTCAATCAGATCGGCCTGTATCTGCAACTCGTCGCCGCGCTGTTGCACGCGCCCCGTCAAAATCGCCTGCACCTGCAACTGTTGCCCCAACACCTGCGGATCGAATTCGCGCCCCTTGAACCGGAACGCCGTCGTGCGCGCCAAGACGCGCAGGCTGGGCAAACGCGAAAGATTGTTGATGAGGCTTTCCGTCAAACCATCGCTGACATATTCATCGCCGCCGCCGTTGGCGAAAGGCAACACGGCCAGCGTTTCGATTTGATTTACCGCAGGCACACGCCACACACGCCACGCGCCGAAGGCCGCCACGCACAGCACCACCGCGCTCACCGCCGCAGAAAGTCCGCGCCGTGATTTCACCGCCGCAGTCGCGGTCACAACGCCTGGCATTGACGGCGCAAGCGTCCCAGCCGCAAAACCGCCACTCACGCGCTGTCCGCCTGACGACGTATCGCCTGTCACATGCCCAGCGACGATTTCATCGTGCAACGCCACCGTAGCCGGTTTCGGTTCGGCGTCGAGTTCCCTGCGCACGGCTGCGCGGCAGCGTTGGTATTGTTCGATGGCCTAATGGCGGCTGCCGCTGCGCGCGTATAGTTCCATCAAGCGGCGCTGTGCTTCTTCGTTGGCGACGTTGAAAGTGAGCAGCCGTTGCCACTGTTCGATGGCTTGGGCGGTTTGCCCGCCGCTTTCGTAAAGCTGCGCGAGATGTTCGAGCAAGCGTTGCGCCAACCGCCGCAACTGTTCGCGCCGCGCCACCGCCCAGTCTTCGTAGCGGTCTTCTTCGAGCAAATCGCCCGCATAAAGCGCCAAGGCCGTTTCGCACGCGCCGGTGTCAGCGCCCTTTAACGCCGCCGCCGCCTGTTGTTCAAAGGCTTCGACATCAATCCATAACCCTTCGGACCCCGGGGCGCCGTGCAACTGCACATGAATCGCTCAGCTTCCAAGCGATTGGCCGCCACCCAGCAACGCAGTTGGCCTAAAGAGAATCTGGCGCCCAAACCAGCATTGGACGACGTACTGCCCGCAGCGGCGTTGTGCGCGTAGGTGGAAGAGTACCTGCGGCTGGCGCGCGCGCTCGAAGTCTGCGCGGGCGCGGCGCTCGCACTGGAGCAGTTGCCAGCGGAGTTGGAACGGCTGGCGCGGCAGATCCGGCAGCCGGCAGTGCCCGGCGCGTAGTGCGCAATCGAGACGAACTCATTCTTTAGTTGGCGGTTTGAAGCTGCCGAGTCTGAGCAACAGACCGAGATATTTTTGCAAGGCTTGAATGGCTTGTTCGCGCCGCGCCAGCCGTTCTTGCAGGCTGGGCACTAGCCGGCGCAGCACGGCGACTGCGCGCCGTTCCAGCCGATGGGCAATGAGTTCCGGGCGATTGAGTTGCAATAACCCGAGGTGAAAAACACCGGTCGGAGTCAGCGGCTCCAGTTCGCCACTCCATTCGTTCTCAAACAAATGCAAGGAGAGATCGTGCAGATTGGGATGCAGCACAAACAGACCGGCGGCGTGTCGTTCCGGCGTCGGCCAATAGTCGCCTTTGTACTGATTACAGCGCGGGCAGGCATAGACCAGATTACTGAGATCGTCCGTGCCGCCCGCCGTGCGCGGGCAGTAGTGATCCACTGTCAATTGCCCGCCAGCGGCGGCTTCGGTCACACCGCAATAACCGCAACGGTAGTTGAAAGCGCGCCGCACTTGTTCGTGTAGCGGGTGCGGCATTCAGACCTCAAGGCCGACCTCAAGGCCAAGTGGCTGGCCCGTGACTGCCAGGTATTGCCGTTCCAAATGTGCCGCCTGTTCGCGCAGGAGCGTTTCCTGTCGTGCCAATTCCTGATCCCGCGCGGTCAATTCACGGAATTGTGCTTGCAACGCGCGCAATTCTGTCACGTCGTGCCGCAGTTCCGCTTGCTCTTCGGCATGCAGTTGCGCGCGCCCGGCTTCGTAGCGGTGTTGTTCTTCGGCGGACAACGCTTCGCCCAACGCGACACGCAGATGCAGCGGCCACCAGGTTTTGTATTGCTGTTCGTCCATTTGTTTCCTCCGGTTTGCCTCAGGCGTTGGCACTCTAATGCAAGCGGGAGTAAAGTTGAAGCCGCTTCGTAAATCAACCATTCAACACCGTTTCGCACTCTGACAAAGGAGGCCGTCTATGTTCACGCGCAGCCCTTTCCACCTTCGTCAATTCATCCGCGCGCGCAGCCTCATCCTGTGGGCCCTGTGCGCCGTGCTGTTCATCGCCGCGCTGGCAATGACCAAAGCCGGAGCCACGCGTCCAATCCGCCATCCGCATGAGCAATTCATTGTTGCCTGATTGGTGCCAGCGTATACTTCAGCCCTGCCTGGAAA
>JANOWX010000328.1:0-20486 GCA_031418175.1 Acidobacteriota bacterium
GCATGCCATCGGCGATCTGCATTTCGCCCCGGCGCGGCTGGGCTTGCAACGGTTGAAAGGCGCGTATGCCTGGCAGACCTTTCTCAAACAGGGCAACGTCATCGCGGGCGGTTCGGACGCGCCGGTCGAACGCGGCGAACCTATGATCGAGTTTTACGCGGCGGTCGCGCGCAAGGACGCCAAAGGCTTCACCGGCGAAGGCTGGCATCCCGAAGAAAAAGTCACGCGTGAACAGGCGTTGAAGATGTTCACGCTTTGGGCGGCCTTTGCGGCCTTTGAAGAGAAGTCGCGCGGCTCTATCGAAGTGGGCAAGCTGGCCGATCTGACGGTGCTGTCGGCGGACATCATGGCGATCCCCGAAGCCGAGATATTGAAAACGCGCTGTGCACTGACGGTCGTCAATGGCGAAGTGGTTTTTGAAGAGGGCGCTAAACCGAAGAAATAAAGTACGCAGCGTGTGAGCGGCAGTGAGGTCAGGCGCGGCGGATTGGCAGGCGGCTCAATTCAGCGCTCATCCTCGGGCCGCGGCGCGTAAACGGCTTCGCGCCGCTCTGACAAATGCGCGGTGGTGTGTTCGACGACGCTGGCATTCGTGCGTGGCGCTTCGAGTTGATTGGTCGTGTGCGCAGGCAGAGGCGCGGGAAGCGGTGGCATTGCCTGCTTCACCGGATGCTTGCTCAAGAAGAGGCCATTGAAGAGCAAGCCGATGCCGATCAGGAACGGCACGACGCCCATCAGCCAGAGGCGGCGGATGATTTCAGTAGCCTCGTCGTCCGGTTTGGAGTCCGCCACCGCAGCCATAAAGAAGCGCAGAAAGATCATCGCGCCAACGCCGACCAGCGTAGTGATAACACCGGCCTTGATCTCATTCAGGCGTTTTTGTTCAGGTGTGACTCCGCGCCGTCGCTCCCGTTCTTCTTCGGTCATGAACATTTCGGCGACCCAGGTTTTCGACCAGTCGAATTGCGCGCCGCGCCCCGTCAGCGCTTCGCGGACGCCGCGCAGGTTCGCGCCGCAGCTTTTGCAGAATTTCTTGTCGTCAGTGATTTGAATGGCACAGCCTGGACAGAACATAAGCTTCTCCGTTCGTGGTGAATGAAAGTTCGTTGTTGCGAACTCAGGATACGAAAGCAGTGGACGGGTTGTTGCGGCTAATTGCGCCTGCTGCTATCGCGCCAGTTCAGCGCCAATCCGGCGCATCGTCGCTACCAATTCCACCAACCGCTGATCGCTAATGCGGTCGCCTTGCAACACGTATTCGCTCTCGCGCAACGCCAGTTCCAGCTCATTGGCCACGGCGGCAAATTGCGGGCGTTCGCGCATGGCGGCGGCAATTTCAGTCGGCCCGGCTTTGCCCGGCAAACCCAGGCGGCGGCACAGACGTGTTTTGAAACGCGGGTAAATGTTTTCAATCGCCAGGTCGCGCGCCTGCGCGGTCTGTTGTAAATTGGCCATCGAACCGACGAATTCCAGCGGCGAGTGGCGATCCACTTGCGGCAACGGCAGTGGACGCGCGAAGCGTTTGCCGTAGCTGTAAACCAGCAGCAAGCCTAACAAGAACAATTGCCCCAGCACCCACCAGATGGGCGTGCCGCGAAAATAGCGCACCAGCGCATTCTCTTCGCTGCGATAGCCGTGATGGTATTCGTCAAACAGGATCGGCTTGCCTTCCTGGCGCAGCGCGTTGACCAGATTGAGCGCCAGTTGCAGATTCGCCCCGCGTGCCAGCCCGTGATTGGCGATGACGAAAGGATCGGACAGGAACACGACGCGCCCCGCGCCGTAATTGAAATCCGCCAGCACCGCGCCGTCTTTATCGCCCAGATGGATGACGGGCGCGCGCAGCTTGTCGCTGAAATGCAGCGCCGCTTCAGTTTTGGCGGTCGCGGCTGGCGAGCCTTCTGGCGCGGGCGGTGGCGGCTCTTTCGGTTCAGTCGCTGCGGGCTTTTCTTCGACAATCAACGTGCGGAATTTCAACCGCGCGGCGAACTCTGACAGCGCCAAGCCTTGCAAGCCGCGCGTCAACTCGGTCGGTTGTGCGATCAATTCAGCGCTCTTGGCATTGACCATTTGCTCCGGCGGCGCGCTGGCGGCGGGCAGCTTGTCCGGCATCTGCGCGCTGATGGTGTAATCGCCGAACTGTTCCGCCGGTGCGCGGCTGATGACCAGCGCGTGTCCGCCTGCGTTCAACCATTCCTGCAACGCTTTTACTTCGGCTTCTTCCAATTCATCCGCCGCCGCGAACGGGCCGACCACGATCAGCAGCGCGCCATCGGCCTTGCGCTTCAATTCGCCAAACCGTTCGCGCCAGCGCACCACCGGGTACCCCGTTTCTTCCAACAACTGATATAACGCGCGCGTCCCCGTCGGGCCGGGGTTGTAACTCGAACGCACCGGCGCCAACTCGTTCTCATCCTTGCGGTCGAATTCCAGGCTGCCCGCTGCGCTCAACCCGATGAGCACCAGCAGCACCAATCCGAACGTGAGAATCAAGCTTAGGTATTGACGCATAATCGGTAGCCGGTAGTCGGCAGGCGGCAGGCGGCAGTCGGCAGTTTCAAACCCGCTGCCCACTGACCACTGATTACACGACTGCCTACTGCTTACTGCTTACTGCCGACTGCTTCCCGATAACCGGTCAGGAAGCCTTCAAAATCGAATTCGGTGGCGTGCGCGTGGCCATACCAGATGCGCTCGAACATGCGTGTGAGCGCGACGAAGGACGGATAGAGCGACGCTTCGTGGCGCAATGCGTCGAGGTAATCGCGATTGGTTTTGGCCCGGTGCAAGCGCAACTTGCCGCGCTGTTCCAATTCAAACAGCAAGGCGATGTAAGCGCGCCGGATCGCGCCGCGATAATCGCCTTGGGCGGCCAGGGCGCGCGCGGCGGCCAGCAAATCTTCGGTGGTGGCGGTTTCACTGATGACTTCGCCCAAGATTTCGCGCGGGCCGTGCTCGGTTTCTTTGCGCCGCTTACGTGTGCCAAACCAGCGGAAGAATTTGTACAGGGCGTAGAGCAACACCAGCACCAACGCGCCGCCAATCAACAGCCGCGTCAGGTTGAGCGTGAATTGGCTGGGCTGTGCTTGGGGGCCTGCACTGAATAGCTTGCGGAACCAAGCCTGCACCTTGCGCAAGAGCATGGCGAGCCATTGCTTGAGCGCCGATTCCTGCTGCTGTGCTTGCTGATATTCGAGCTGCGCCAGGATGCGTGTGAGCCGGTCGTGCGATGACTGGGCAGCAAGCTTGCCGCCGGCATTGGGATCGGTCAGCCGCTGTTGCAAGGCCGCCAGCCGGTCAGCCAGTTCGGCCAGTTGCGCGGCTTGCGTTTCTGGGTTGGTGCGCAACGTGGTCAGCGCTTCGTGCACCCAGGCGTTGTCCACGCGCACGAATTGGCCGGGCGCTTCGATCTCTTCCTGTGCGGGCAGCCATTGCTTGAGCGTTTGCAACTGCGCGAGTTGTTGGTCAGTGGCGGGTGGGTTGTTGGTGACGGCCTGCGCGAGTTCGGCAGCGCGCGCGACACGCTTGCGATAGTCGGACAGCGGCGTGGTGGCGTGCGCCAGCAGCGAAAGCGCGCAGAGCCAAGCCAGCAACAGCAGCGCGTTGCTTGGCGCGAAGCCTGCTGCTTTGTCTTGCGGCTCCGCCGCCAGATGTGCGGAAGGTCTGCGACCTTCCGGTAACGCGCGCTTTTCTTTCTCCGGGGCTACGCCCCAACGGCCGCTTGGGGCGCAGCCCCAAAAATTAACAGGCTTGGCCGGAAGGTCGCAGACCATCCGCACATCCCGCGGCGGAGCCGCGAAAAAAGCCTTCGGTTTTGTTTTTGCTTGTTGCATACGCTTCAAAACCGTAGGCCGCACGCTGAACAAAACAGCCGCGTCGGCGCCGCTGGCGTACCGCAAGCGGCGCAAAAATGCAGGCCCACGGGTTGTTCTGATTCGGCAGCATGTGTACCCAACGGCACGACCTCAGCAAAATCGCCGGGTGGTTGAACGGGCACAAACGCAACTTCGCGTGCTGGCTGTTGTTCAGGCACAGATGACGCCGGCACTTCGGCCCAGGAGATTTCACGGGCGCTGTATTCTTCCACGGGCGCGAGCTTTGGCGTGTATTCCGCCGTCGGCAGCACGCGGTTGGCGAGCAACTCGACATCGAAACCTTCCTTGCGCACGCGCGTGTCCATGTACAACAGCGTGAAGCCCAGCAGGACAATCGGCGCGATCAGGATTTCGCCCACCTGCGCCAGCGTCTGTTGCGCGATGCTAAACCAGAGCGGCGCGTGCGTGTTGAAGAGGCCGATTTCCACGCCGTGCCAATAACCATACCAGCCCAGCGGAATCATCAATAGCCAGTACAACGAAGCCGCCACGCAAAATTGAAAGAGCACCAACGCGGCGATGCGTTTGGTTTCGCCGCCGGCGAGTTGAAAGCTGCGCGTGATCGCGGCGAAAACGTTTTTGCCTTCGACCATCATCGCTTGCGGCACGCACACCACGCGCGCGTAGGTCAACAACAGCAGGAACACGCCGCCCGCGACGAGCAACGCGCCGAACAGGAAGTGCACGACGCCCTGCACCCATTGCGGCAAGCCGCTGAGCAGCCACAGCGCGAACATAAGGTAAAAGAACAGCGCGAACGAACCCACCGTGTAAACCAGCATCAGCACTGTCAGCAGCAGAATGGCCACCAGCAGCGTCGCGCCCAACAGGTTCCAACGGCGTTCGCGCACGGCTTGAAAGGCGTCGCGCGCGCGCAATGGCGTGCCGTCGAAAAAGTGCCAGACCAGCGAACGCGAGGCTCCGCCCAACAACATCAGGAACAGCGCCTTGCCGATCAGCCATAACACGCCGCCGCCGCCCAGCAGCGCCAGTGATAACAAAATGCGCTGGTCGCCGCGTTCAAACGAAAAGTTGCGCAGGCCGATAGCCCACATGATGCCGCCCGCATAGGCGATCAAACTCGGCGCCAGCACGATGCGCAGGAAGACCAGGAAATGTTGCCGGTACAGCCGCACCGCGCGATCAATGATGTCGCCGGCGGTCATGGGCACGAGGGTGAATTGCTCAAAGGCATTCATATGGTCTGCAGGCACCGCAGCGGTGCGCCCCGTCTGTGTTTGGTCGAAGTGTTGTGTCCGGGAAGTAAAGACTGCCGCCATGCGCCCGTCCTTTTAGCTGTTTCATTGCCGCTGTGGTGAGCCGATCTGCTCGCGGGCATCTTAGCCAACTTGGCGCTGATCTGCTAACGCCACTCGGCGGTGGGACGGACTTTAGCCTGTCCTGGCCGGTCTAGCTTATGCGGTAGGACAGACTAAAGTCCGTCCTACGCGCAATACCGGTGCTTGAAAATCCCCCAGCCGCAAGGTAGAAAGGGCCCGCTCCCTTAGCGTTGGTTGTATCGCTACGCAAGGCCTTCAAAGCTTTGCCGGAGGACTTATGCAATTCGGCCGCATCATTCGCTTGTTTGTAATTATGCTTGGCACAGCGCTCAGCGCCGTCACGGTTTCGGCTCAAACTTCGACGTATGAAGAGCGCGAGCGCGCGCAGAAAGCCGCCCGTGCGTTTCAGGAAATCATGTCCGCGCCCGATCAAAGCATTCCGTCTGAAATTCTCGCCCGCGCCAAATGCGTGGCCGTTTTCCCGTCGGTCAAAAAAGCGGGCTTCGTCATTGGCGGCCAGTACGGCAAGGGGTTGATCAGTTGCCGCCGCGACGATGGCGGTTCGTGGGGCGCGCCCGCGTTTTTCACCATCGGCGGCGGCAGCTTCGGTTTGCAGATCGGCGGGCAGGCGGTGGATTTGGTGTTGGTCATTGTGAATGAGGGCGGCGTCGAAGGCCTGCTCAAAGACAAGTTCGAAATCGGCGCGGGCGCGGCGGCTTCGGCGGGGCCGGTGGGGCGCAACGCCTCGGTTTCGACCGACGCGTTGTTGCGGGCGCAGATTCTCTCGTATTCGCGCAGCCGCGGCCTGTTTGCGGGACTGGAACTGAAAGGCGCGGTCATCGCACCCGACCAGCAGGCGAACGAAGACGTTTATGGCAAACAGGTGAGCACCAGCGAAGTGTTGCTCGAAGGCAAGGCGCGCACGCCGAAAGGCATTCAGATTTTTCCGCAGATGTTACAGAAATTTTCGACGAAGTGAGGTGGCCATGAATTTGCAAAACCTCTTGGCGGATATTCACGCGCTGGAAGAAGACCTGCTCGCGTTTGAACGTAAGTACGGCGTGCGGTCAGAAACCTTTTATACGGCGTATGCCAGCGGCGAAGAGCCTGAAGACGAAAGCTGGATGCTGGATTTCGCTGAATGGGCGAGCGTCTATCGCACCTGGCTGGCGCGGCAGGGTTCGCTTGCATAACAACATCACGTCTGAGACGGTTGCTTGCGAGGGACAATCGGAAAGGAATTTCATGACATACACAATGAGCCTGAACGACGCGCTGAGCCAGTTGCACAAGCTGCGTTCACTCACTATGGCGGGCAAGGAAATCATCATCGTCGAAAACAATCAGCCGATTGCCAAACTGGTTCCGTTGGCAGCCCCGGCGGCAGCACCAGGCGCGGATGTCTCCCGCAATGAAAGCACGAAGAAGCGTATCTTTGGCTTACATCGCGGGCAGCTTTGGGTGAGCGATGATTTTGACGACCCCTTGCCGGATGAGTTCTGGTTAGGCGAGGAATGAGATGAGACTCTTGCTCGACACACACATTTTCATCTGGGTAGATGATGAGCCGGAAGGCATTCCCAAACATCTCATGCCTGCGTTGGCGGATGAGTCAAACGAACTCTGGCTGAGCGTGGTCAGCATTTGGGAAATGCAGATCAAACGGCAAATCGGCAAACTGAAAGCGCAAATGCCCTTGGCGGATTTGATCGCTCAGCAACAGCAATCCAACGACATCCGATTATTGCCTGTGACCGCCGAACACCTCTACGAATTGGACAAACTGCCGCTGCACCATAAAGACCCCTTCGACCGCTTGCTGATCGCCCAGGCCAACCACGAAGACCTGACGCTGGTCAGCGTAGACCCGCTAATGACCGCATACCCGGTCAAGCTGCTGAACTAGCCGATGAACCTGCTCGAAGTCCGACACCTCCAAACCAGCTTTGCCACCAAGCGCGGCGCAGTGCGTGCCGTTGATGATGTGAGCTTCAGCCTGCGCGCGGGCGAGGTCTTGAGCCTGGTCGGCGAATCGGGCTGCGGCAAATCGGTGACAGCGCTTTCGATCCTGCGGCTGGTCGCGCCGCCGGGGCGCATTGCCGGGGGCGAGATTCTGTTTGAAGGGCGCGACTTGTTGAAGCTCGGCGAAGCGGAAATGCGCGCCATTCGCGGCGATGACATTGCGATGATTTTCCAAGACCCGCTGACCTCGCTCAACCCTGTCTTCACCGTCGGCGAACAGATTGCCGAAGCCATCCGCCTGCATCGCGGCGTGTCGAAACGCGAAGCCTGGCACCAAGCCGTCGAAGGCATGCGCGACGTCGCCATCCCCGCGCCCGAAACGCGCGCCAAAACCTATCCGCACGAAATGTCCGGCGGCATGCGCCAGCGCGTGATGATCGCGATGGCGCTGGCTTGCGATCCGAAGCTGTTGATCGCCGACGAACCGACCACGGCGCTGGACGTGACCATTCAAGCGCAGATTCTGGATTTGCTGAATGAACTGCGCGAACGCCGCCAGTTGGCGCTGTTGCTTATCACGCACGACCTTGGGGTGGTGGCGAATACGGCGGATCGCGTGGCCGTGATGTACGCGGGCAAAATTGTCGAAGAAGCGCCCGTGCGCGAACTGTTCGCCAATCCGCGCCATCCTTACACCGAAGGCTTGTTGCGCGCGGTGCCGAAGCTGGGCAGTAAGCAAGCTGGTCACGCGCGTTTGCAAACCATCGAAGGCGTCGTGCCGAACCCGCTGGAATTGCCGCCGGGTTGCCGCTTTGCGCCGCGCTGTCCGCATCAGCAAGCGCACTGCAGCGCAGGCGAGATTGCGTTGCAAGCGGTGGGCGCAAATCATGCGTCGCGCTGTGTGCGGGTGAACGAGCTTTATCCATAGCCAAACGTGAGCGGCAGGGCTAGAATCGCCGCGCACTCTAAAACCAATTGTGAGGCTGTTATGTTCTCCACTTCGCCCTTGCTCAAAACCTACACGCTCAAAGAATTCTGGGCGCTGCCGGAGCCGAAAGACGGCTCGAAGCTCGAACTGATTGCCGGAGTTTTGTATATGACCCCGCCGCCCGACTTCCCGCACAACTTTTCCTCGTCGTCGCTCAACCGGCTGGTCTACAGCTTTCAAACGCTGGTGGGCGACAACGGCTTCGTCTTCACGCCGCGCGCCGCGCTGTGGACGAGCGCGAACACTTACGTCGAACCCGATCTCTTCTACATCTCCGAACGCACGAGCAAGCAGATAGACATGGGCAAGCCCAGCCGCGCCGATCTGGTTGTCGAAATCATTTCGCCCGGCACCGCAATCTATGACCGCAATACGAAGGCCGACACCTACGCCGCGCTGGGCGTGCGTGAGTTGTGGCTGGTGGATCCCGCCAACGATCTGATCGAAGTGCGCAACCTGAAACCCAGCCGCAAAGGCCAGCCGCGCGCGTACGACAGCGGCCAGGCTTTCAAAGGGCAAGAGCGCGTCGTCTCACAAGTGCTGCCGGGCTTTTCGCCTTCCGTAGCTGAAATCTGTCAGGCCATGCCGCGCAAATCACGATGACACTCATCGCCATCACCGGTCTCAAAAAACATTTCCCCGCCGCCGGCAAACAACTCGTGCGCGCGGTGGACGGCGTCACCTTCACCATCGAACGCGGCGAAACGCTCGGCCTGGTGGGCGAATCGGGCTGCGGCAAAACGACGGTGGGGCGCTGTCTGTTGCGCTTGCTCGAACCGACGGAAGGCACGGTCAAATTCGATGGACAGGAACTGACGCAACTTGGCAAGCGCGATTTGCGCGCGCTCAGGCGGCGCATGCAGATCATCTTTCAAGACCCCTATTCATCGCTCAACCCGCGCTTGACGGTCGGCAGCATCATCGGCGAACCGCTTGAAATCCACCGCCTCGGCAGCAAACAGGAACGCCGCGAGCGTGTGGCCGAATTGCTGCGCGTAGTCGGCCTCGATCCCGATTACACCAACCGCTACCCGCATCAATTCAGCGGCGGCCAGCGCCAGCGCATCGGCATCGCGCGCGCATTGGCGCTCAATCCCGATTTCATCGTCGCCGATGAACCGGTCTCGGCGCTGGATGTGTCGGTGCAGGCGCAGGTCGTCAATCTGTTGCAGGATTTGCAAGAGCAGTTCGGCCTGACCTATCTATTCATTTCGCACGGCCTGGCAGTGGTCGAACACATCTCGACGCGTGTCGGCGTGATGTATCTGGGCAAGCTGGTCGAACTCGCGCCCGCCGCTGAGATTTATGCGAAGCCGTTGCACCCTTACACACAGGCGCTGCTCGCGGCCATTCCGCAGCCTGATCCTGAAGCACGCGCAACAACGCCAACGCCGCGTTTGACGGGCGACGTGCCCACGCCGCTCGCGCCGCCGCCGGGCTGCCGCTTTCACACGCGCTGCCCGCACGCGCTGGAGCGTTGCAAACGTGAAGAGCCGCCCTTTGTCCAAATCGAACGCGGGCATTGGACGGCTTGCTTTCTCAACGAACCCGGCCAAGACTTACAACGTACCTGAAGCAGTTCACAAACAAATCCAGTCCGCTTTACGCGCGCGCGAAGTTGGGCGCGTGCGCGAAGCCTCTGAAAATAACCCCTTTTCAATGGAGGATTTATGGAAGCCGGAGAGAACCTCGCTGCACCTGCTGTATCTGAGGCCGAACCCAAACCGCAAAATTTCTTCGCGCGCTTGACCGGCGTGCTCTTTTCGCCCGGCGAGACCTTTGCTGAGATCGGGCGCGCACCGCGTGTGTTGATTCCGCTGATCTGTTTGGCCTTGCTGGGAGCCGTAACGCAGTATTCGGTGACGAACCGTTATGGCTACGAAAACTTCATTCGCAAGCAGATTGATATGCAGGGCGAGATGATGCAAAGGATGAACGTGCCGGAAGACAAGATCGAAGAGGCCAAGAAACAATCAGAAGAGCAACTCAAACCGGAAAAAATCTGGCGCGTCAAGCTGCAAGGCGCGGGCGGCGCGGCCTTCTTTTTTATAGTGATGGTTTTGATCGTGGCCGGTGTGTTCAAACTCTTCACGGCCATTATGGGCGCGCGCAATACGTTCAAAGGCGTACTCTCAGCGGTCAGCTTTGCCTATCTGGCCGTAGGGATTGTGGTGCTGGCGGTCACGCTCCTCTCGATTTACCCGAAGAATCCCGAAGACATTGATGTGATGAATCCGGTCGCCTCGAACCTGGGCGCGATTTTGACGATGGCGGGCGCGGGCTTGCCGAAATTCGTCACGGGCCTGGCGTCGTTCATTGATGTGTTCAGCATCTGGCGGCTTGTGTTGCTGGCAATCGGCTGTGCGGCGGTGACGGTCAAGATGAAAGCCGGGACCGCCGCGATTCCGCACGTGTTGTTATATGTGTTGGGCGCGCTGGTGGGTTCGTTTTTTGTCAGCCTGATGGGGTAACAATAGATAGTTCCGCGATGACCAATGCCGAGATCGCCAACGTCTTCCGCCGCCTCGCCGACCTGCTGGAATTGCGCGGCGACAACGAATTTAAGCTGCGCTCCTATCGCAACGCGGCGGAATTGATCGAAGACCTGCCCACGCCGCTCGCCGATTTATACGCGGCGGGCGGTGTGGCGCGGTTGCGCGAATTGCCCGGCATCGGCGCAGCCATCAGCAAGAAGATCGTTGACCTGCTGACGACCGGCACGTTCAAAGCATACGAAGAAGTCCGGCGCGAGATTCCCGAAAGCGTACTTGATTTGTTGCGCGTGGACGGCGTTGGGATCAAGACGTTGCAAATCTTCTATCACCAATTTCAACTGACCAATCTCGCCGACTTCGCCAAATTCGTGGCGGGTGGCGGCTTGGATAGCGTGCCGCGTTTGGGCGAAAAGATGCAGCAACGCATCCGTGCAGCGTTGCGCCCGCTAATCACCCCTTAACAGCGGCAAGCCAATGACCCCCAATCACGCGCGGATTACGGCCCCAGGCCAGCCTGCAACGACGGCCTTTTCATCAAAGCGGCCTCTCAAATCGGTAATTCTCAATTTGTATAGCGGACGGTTAGCCCGCTGGCGGCTGTGCGCGCCAGCCACTGGCCGCCCCCTCTCACGCCGTGCCGTCTTACGCATCGCGTCGTGCAACAACATCCCGCCGTAGCCGCAGCATTGGCGCGGCTGGGCGGGATGATTTCCGATGCCGAGATGCAGCGGATGAATTATGAGGCCGAGGTCGAACGGCGTGAGGCGGCGGCGATTGTGCAAGTCATCGAGCGACGCTGCAACGACGCCGGTCTACCCTGTCAATCTTTCAAAGGGCGAAGATAAATCTGACGAGTCGAGTCGAGCGCAAAAAGCTTGGTTCCGCGCGCGACGATGGGTTTGTCAATTGCCGCATTGGTCAATCCTGTGGAGATTTCCTGGAAGCCTCCTCCGGCATTCAACAAAACAGGCGGGCCGCTTCGAGCCCCCGAATTACCCTCAAGAAACCCATAGAACTTAGTGCCGATGGACGAAAGCGCTCGCCCAAAACTACTCTGGCTATGTTGCGTCCAGTTCTGCCCGTTATTGTCTGAGCGAAACACCCTGGCAAGATCGTCTATTCCGAATACGGTATTGCCAATGGCAGCAAGACTAACAGTGCCGGTTCCCAGTATGTCGGCGCTGCTCGTCCAACTTAAGCCCTGGAGATCGGAGCGATAAGTGAACCGGCTCCCCAATAGGCCACCGGCCTCCGTACAACTTTGATAATCGGTGATGAGCGGTCCGCCGCCAGTGTTGATCATCTCGCGTGTGAGGGGCTGATCGCCGAAAGTCAGCGCGGTGTTGGAAGCCGCCGCATTGCCGATGGTGAAGGTGACGACGGCAACTTGGCGCACCCCGGCGGCAAAACTTTGCCCCGGCGGCAAGTTAAGTCCAAGCCCCAACCGCCCCTGCGCAACCTGCGTGGTGTTGGTTATCAGCAAAGCTGAACCGGCGCCGTTGCCCAATGCCACTTGCGGGTTCGTCAGAACCACCGGATTGAAATTGAGTGAGAAAGCCAGACCACTTTCGTTACCCTGCGCCACCAACTCGACAGGCAAACTCAGCGTGCCGCCGGGATTGCCGAACGTCGAACAAGGAAGCCGAACGGCGCGCCCGCTGCCGGACGAATTGATCGTATTCCCGCACCCGATAAACAAAGCGTTGTCGCTCATTCCAAATGCGGCAATTGACCGGTCCGCCGTTCTGAGCGGGCTTAGGCCGGGACTTAAGACCTGTGTAAAGCTGCCGCCGCTGAGGGGCGCGCGGAAAAGACCTCCGCCGATGGGGGTGACAAACACGTGTGAATCCGTGACGGCGATGGGGCCGAAGCCGGGATTATTGATGAGCAAAGCAAAGAGGTTCCATTGCGCGCCATTGCTGGTCGAGCGGTAGAGTTGCCCATCGCACGTGATGGCAAACAACGAAGTCCGGCTCGGATTCGCGGCCAATTGACGGATGCACGTATCCTGAATCCCCGTATCGGACCGCGCCCACGTCCTGCCGTTGTTGTCGGAGCGGTGAAGTCCGTTGGTCGTCAGCGCAAAGACCGAGAGGTTAAAACCGAACAGTCCCGTCACAGTGCCTGCAACGGTTCCCGCTGCGGGTTCCCATTCCACCATGCCCGGCGTGACGGTGATGAGCACCGTCTTGCTATCTGTGAGCGAAGTTGGTGAACAATTGTCCGACGCGTTGAAAATTACGGCGTAATTGCCGGTTTCGGTGTAAATGTCCGGTGTCCAGCGCAGTTGACCGCTGCCGCCATTGCTGGTGAAAGCAAAGTTGATCGAGGGATTGCTGACCGCTGACAGCGTGATCGTTTGACCGGCGTCCGCATCGGTGGCGGAGATATTGATAACCAGCTCCTGCTTTAAGTTGACGGTTTGCGTGCCCGGCATGGTCAGCACGGGCGCATCGCAAACCGGCGTCACGTTGATCGCAACAGTCGCGGTCGCACTGTCTACCTTGCCGTCGTTGACCTTGAACGTGAACACATCCGCCCCGTTCAGATTGGCGCTGGGCGTATACATCAGGTTCGCGCCCGTGCCCGTGAGCGTGCCGCGCGCGGGTTGGGTGACAATGGTGAAGGTCAGCGGGTCGTTGTCGGCGTCCGTGCCAGTCAGCGTAATCAGTTTGGGCGTGTCTTCGTTGCTGGCGACGGTTTGCGCGTTGGCGATGGGCGGGGTGTTCGGCGTGACGCCACAGGTCAGCCCCGGTTCCGTCTCGGCCAGGACGTTCAGGCGCGTGATGACGCCTTGCCCGTTTAACTCGAAGACGTTCCAAAAGCGGCCCGCGCCCGTCGGCACGACGAAAGTGTCGCGCAAGCCGGTGCCGTCAAAGACCTGCACCTGCGCGCGCGCGGCGCCGAGCGAGGTGTCGCCGGTCGTCGTGCCGGCGCTGAAATTGCGCACGTAGAAGCGATAAAGGCCGGTGCGCAATTGCGCGATGCGCACGGTCTCGGTAGGCGGGCAATCACTGCTTACAGGGCAAACGGTTGACGAAATATTGTCCACTTCGAGCATGGCGAAGGGCGGGGCGGTCAGGCTGCCCCGATTATCGGTAAGGAAGAAGACGTGGAAGCAGCCATTGTCGGTCGGCCCGGTCAAATGCGCGTCCAAGTCGTTTGGGTGCAGGTTGGCATCTTTCGTCCAGTTGAGCGTGATGCGGATTTGGCCGGCGGCCAGCGCAATCGAAAGCGAGACGTTTTGCGTCACGGTTTGCCCGGCGGTGACGTTGACCGGCACCTGGGTTGAGACAAAGCCGCTGGCCGAGACGTTCAGCGTGCGCGCACCGGGCGGCACGTTGTTGAGCGTAAACGCGCCGGTGGCGCTGGTGGTGGCGGTCAGATTGCCGCCCACAACAGCGATGGTCGCGCCCGCAATGATCTGGGCGTTCGAGGCGTTGCGCACTGTGCCCGTGATGGCGCCAGTGGCCGGCGCCACGGTAATCGCCACGGTCTTGGGATCGCTGGTGAGCGGCGGTGTGCCGTTGTCGGTTGCGGTGAAACTGACAGTGAACGTGCCGCTTTGCGTGGACGTGGGCGTCCAGGTGAAGACGCCGCTTGTCGGGTTCAGGCTCGCGCCGGCAGGCAGGCCCGTCGCGGCGAAGATGATGGTTTGCCCCGCGTCCGCATCCGTCGCCGTGATCGTGAAAGTCAGCAAAGCGCCAGTCGTGACGTTTTGCGCGCCGGGCACGTTGACGATGGGCTTGTCGTTGACCGCGCCGACCGTGATGGTCACGGTCGCCGTATTGCTGTCGCCCACCCCGTCGCGCGCCTTGAACGTGAAGCTGTCCGTCCCGTTGAAATTGGCGCGCGGCGCATAGGTCACATTCGGCGGCGTGCCCGCGAGCGAGCCGTTCACGGGCGCGGTGACGATGCTGTAAGTCAGCGTGTCGCCGTCCACATCGGTCGCCGCGAGCGTGATGGCGCGCGGCGTGTCTTCCGGCGTAGTCACGCTCTGCGCGTTGGCGACGGGCAGGTCGTTGACCGGCGTGACGGTCAACGCGACGGTGGCGGTGTTGCTGTCGGCGCTGCCGTCGCGCGTCTTGAAGGTGAAGCTGTCCGCGCCGTTGTAATTGGCTTGCGGCGTGTAGGTCACATTCGGCGGCGTGCCGGTCAGCGTGCCGCGCGTGGGCGGGGTGACGAGGCTGTAAGTCAGCGCATCGGTTTCAGGATCGCTCGCCGTCAGCACGATGGCGCGCGGCGTGTCTTCGGCCAGCGTGATGGTTTGGCCGTTGGCGGTGGGCGGGCGGTTGATGTTGCCGACGCTGATGGCGACGGTTTTGGTGTTGGTGAGCGCCGGGTTGCCGTTGTCGCTGACCGTGAAGCTGACGGTGTAATTGCCGGCTTGGTTGAAGCTGGGCGTCCAGGCGAATTGGCGCGTGGCAGCGGTGAAGGTCGCGCCCGTGGGCACGTTGGCCGCACTGAAGGTCAGCGTCTGCCCCGCGTCGGGATCGGTCGCGTTGACGACGAAGTTGAGCGGTTGGCCTTCGGCGACGGTTTGCGCGCCGGGCACCGTCAGCACCGGCGGATCGTTGACCGGCGTCACGTTGATTGTCACCGTTGCCGTGTTGCTGTTCGCCACGCCGTTGTTGACGCGGAAGGTGAAGCTGTCCGCGCCGTTGTAATTCCCGGTGGGCGTGTAGGTCAGATTCGGCGCCGCGCCCGTCAACGTGCCGAAGACCGGCTGGGTCAGCACCGTGTAAGTCAGCGGGCGGTTGGCCGAATCGCTGCCGGTCAGCGTGATTTGCCGCGCGGTGTCTTCGGGCGTCGTTACGGTTTGCGCGTTGGCGACGGGCGGCGTGGTGTTCGCCACCGTGATCGTGACCGTCTTCGGGTCGCTGGTCAGCGGCGGCGTGCCGTTGTCGCTGACGGTGAAGGTCACGGTGAACGCGCCGATTTGGGTCGCGCCCGGCGTCCAGGTGAATTGTCCGGTCGCGGGGTTGAAGCTCGCTCCGGCAGGCAAGCCTGTCGCGGCGAAGGTCAGCGTTTGGCCCGTGTCAACGTTGGTGGCCGTGACGGTGAAGCTGAGCGGCGCGCCGGTCGTGGCGGATTGCGGGCCGGGCACGTTGACGATGGGTTTGTCGTTGATCCCGGTGACCGTAATGCTGACGGTCGCGGTGTTGCTGTCGCCCACGGCGTCGCGTGCCTTGAAGGTGAAACTAGCCGCGCCGTTGAAATTGGCGGCGGGCGTATACGTCACAGCGGGCGGCGTCCCCGTCAGCGTGCCGTTCGCGGGTGGGGTGACGATGCTGTACGTCAGCGTGTCGCCATCCGCGTCGGTGGCGCTGAGCGTGATGGTGCGGGGCGTGTCTTCGGTGGTGGTGACGGCTTGCGCGGCGGCGACGGGCAGGTCGTTGACCGGCGTGATGTTCAACGTAACCGTGGCAAGGTTGCTGTCGGTGCTGCCGTCGCGCGCCCTGAACGTGAAGCTGTCCGGGCCGTTGTAATTGGCTTGCGGCGTGTAGCTCAGATTCGGCGGCGTGCCAGTCAACGTGCCGCGCGTGGGCTGGGCGACGATGCTATAGGTCAGCGGATCGTTTTCAGGATCGCTCGCCGTCAGCGTGATGAGGCGCGTGCTGTCTTCGGCCAGCGTGATGGTTTGCGCCGTGGCCGTGGGCGGGCGGTTGACGTTGCCGACACTGATGGCGACGGTTTTGGTGTCGCCCAGCGGTGGTGCGCCGTTGTCGCTCACCGTGAAACTGACCGTGTAATTGCCCGCTTGCGTGAAGCTGGGCGTCCAGGCGAATTGGCGCGTGGCGGCATTGAACGTGGCTCCGGCGGGCACATTCGCCGCGCTGAAGGTGAGCGGCTGCCCGTCGGGATCAGTTGCGTTGATGACGAAAGCAAGCGGTTGGCCCTCGGCGATGGTTTGCGGGCCGGGCACACTCAGCACGGGCGGACGATTGGGCGCGGGCGTCACGACGACGGCCACGTTTTGCGTGCTGCTGGCGCCCTGGCTGTCGGTGGCGCGCACGACCAGCGTGTAATTGCCGCGGCTGCCCGCGCCGGGCGTCAGGCGGATGGCGGACGTGCCTTGCGCGGTGGCAAAGGGCGCGCCGCTCACGCTGAGTTGCACGGTTTGCCCAGGATCGGGATCGCTGGTTAGCACGCTGAGCGCGGCTTGCGCGCCTTCGTTGAGCGCCAGGCTGGCGGGCGTGACCAGCAAACTGGGTGGACGGTTGGGTTGTGTGGCGGGCGAACTGAGCACCAAATCGGGCGTCAGGCGGTTGATCCCCGCCGGTAACGACACGAGCGTGCGCTCGGCGCGGTCAAGCCTGCCGGTCGCACGCAACAGCGCCGCTTCCAGCACAAAACCCGCCGTGCCGCCCACGGGCACATCCCGCAGAATGAAGCCGCCGTTGCCGTCCGTGACGGTTTGCTGGCCGCGCGCGCTGACGTCGGCATTGCGCACGGGCGTGCGGCCGTCGCTATCCACCACGCGCCCGACCAGCGTGGCCGTGGCTTGCGGCAACGCGGCGAAATACAGACCCGCCTCGGTGATGGCGTTGGCGGCGGTTTCGACGCGCTGGCCGTCGGCGCTGACGGTGGCCGTGCCCGCCTGCAAAAACGTGCCGAGCGTGGGGCTGGTTTCGGTTTGATCCAGGCGGTAAAGCCGCGCCGGCGCATTGGCCGCCAGGCCGTCGCGGTTGGGAAAGGTCAGCCGTCCGCCCGGCGCAAAGCTGACCCCGGCGGGCGAGATCAGCGCAATCGCCGAACTGAAAATGCCCGGCGGCAAGGGCGCGCCGGCCTGGCCGTTTTCGAGCAGGGTCAAATAGAAAATCTGTTGGGTGGCGTCGGCCGGATACTTGACCGTCGCATTGTCGGGCAATTCAAAGCGCAAGCCGCCGACCGTCAGCGTCAAGGCTTGCGGGACGCTCGAGCGCGCGTTGTCAGCCGGCGCGAAATTGCTTTGTGAACCAGCGGAGTCGCCGACACCCGCCTCCTTGAGCGGCCGTTTATTATCGCGGTTCCCCAGCACATTGATGTTTTTATCAACCTGCAAGGAAATGCCTGGATTGTTTAACGCTTTGGTGTCGTAGCCAATAATGCCGCCGCCACCGGCGGGCAGGTCGCGCAATTGATACGTGCCGTCGCTGGCCGTGACCGTGCTCAGTCTGAAGCCCGTGCCCAGGTTGGTGTAAGTCACCCGCACACCCGGCAGGAAATTATCTTTACCCGCGCCGATTACGCCGCTCAGCGTCGTGCGCACCGGCAGGTTGATGTCGCTCAAGCCCTCGCCCGTGCTGCTGCGCGCGAAGGGGCGACCCGACTCGGCGTTGAAGGGCACGCGGATGGTGAGTTGCGTGGGGCTGGCGGTCTCGGCCCCGCGCTCCGTTTCACCCGCGCCCAGCCGCACCAGATTGCGTTCGCGCAACGCATCGAAGCCCGTGCCCGTCAGCGTTAGTAATTCGCCCGCCGTCGCCAGCGCGGGCGCGAAACCGGTGATGCGCGGCTGGCTGGCGGTGACCTGGCCCGCGATTTCGATTTGCGCTTCTTTTGAAGGCGGCCCATCCGGCACGGTGACGCTCACGTTAATGACCCCAGCGCCCTGCACGCCACGCGGAATCAGCACGTTGAGTTGATCCACCCCGGCCAGCCCCGGCGCCGGGCCGTAAAAATCGGGCGTCACTTCCGCCGTGCCAAAAAGCACGCGCACCGTGCCCAAGGGGGCGCGCCGCAGCCCCGACAAAAAGGCGATCAGGAAGAGCCGTTCGCCCGGCGGCCCCAAATCGAGCGCCAGCGGTTTGAAGCGCCGCGTGACGGTGTCCAGTTGCGCCACCGGCTCGAAGCTTTGCGCGCCGTTGACTTTTACGCGCATGACCACGGCCGCCGCCACGCCCGCGCCGTTGGCGTTGGCCGTGAAAAACGCGGGCGCCACCGTGGCGACTTGCAGCGTGCCGTTTTGCGTCGTGCCGTCGCTGGCGCGCACCACTACGCGCGCCGTGCCCGCCACGGTTTCCGGCGGCAGCAGATAATTGATCTGCCCCGGTGAAACGAAAAAGAGACCCGCCGCGCGTTCATTGACCGTCACCGACACGCCGCCCAACGTGGTGGGCAAGGGCAACCCGGCGGCGCTGAACGCCCGGTTCGTGAAATTGACGCCGAACGCGGCCGCGATGCCTTCGGGTGTGAGCACGGAGCCGTAACCGGCCGCCGAGATTGAAACGACCGCCGGTGGGGTTTGCCACGCCAACGCCCGGCGGCTGAAAGCTGCGCTGCCCAGCCACACGGCCGCGAGTATGACGGCAATGGTAAGGGCGGGTGTCAGGCGCACAATGCGCGGTTGTGAGGAAGGCGTGATTGGATTCTTCATTTGATCTCCGTTTTTATGTCAGGGCGTGTATTGAAAATTCGGGGCTTCACATGGCAACGAACTTTGAGGCAAAAGCTTTCAACAAAATTTTCAGAATTCAGCAAGAAGTTCGTAGTCCGGGCTTCAGCCGGCCAGCTTTCAGGTTGCAGGGCCGCGTCGTAAATCACTTCAATCAAGAAAAGCAGGCGCTTGGCGTCAAGTGCATGCCTGGTGTTGGGTTGCTGCGTTGCAGGCGGATACGGACAGCCGCCGCCTGTGATTGAAAGGTTTTTGGTGGGGTTAGTGATTGCCAGTGAACCGGCGGCATTCTTTCCGAAAGCGGTTAATTTGGCAAGCTTGGCTTGGCCGCGTTTGCCGAAGCCCTGCTTGACAACCCAAATTGGCGGGTGTGTAAATGCGCGTGCCTTCATAACCCAAAATCGCAACGCATTCTTGAGAGGAACAACGATCATGAATTACCGCAAACTGGGCCGCACCGGCATCAACGTTTCCGAAATCGGCTACGGCGCTTGGGGCATCGGCGGCGCGCTCTGGCAGGGCGGCGATGACGCCGAGGCCAAACGCGCGCTCAATCTGGCCGTGGATCAGGGCTTGAACTTCATTGACACGGCGCTGGCTTACGGCGACGGGCACAGCGAAAAGCTGGTCGGCGAGGTCGCCCGCGCGCGTTCGGAGCGCCTTTACCTCGCCACCAAAGTCCCGCCGAAAAACCGCGAATGGCCGGCGCGCGCGCTGCCGCTGCACGACGTGTTCAGCTACGATTACATCATCGAATGCACCGAGCAGAGCCTGCGCAATCTGGGCGTGGATTGTCTGGACATTCAGCAACTGCACGTCTGGCACGACAACTGGGCGCATCAGAACGAATGGCTGGACGCTTTCATGAAACTGCGCGAAGACGGCAAGGTGCGCTACTTCGGTCTTTCGCTCAACGATTACCAACCGGCCAACGCCATCGAGGTGTTGAAGCTCGGTTACATTGACACCGTGCAGGTGATCTACAACATCTTTGAGCAAGCGCCGGAAGACGAGTTGTATCCAGTGTGCCAGCAGCACCACATCGGCGTGCTGGCGCGCGTGCCCTTTGACGAAGGCGGCTTGACCGGCGCGATCACGCCGGATTCAACTTTTCCTGAAGGCGATTTCCGCAACTGGTTTTTTAAGGGCGACCGCAAACAGGAAGTATTCGAGCGCGTCGAAAAGCTGAAGGGTTTGCTCGGTTCCGAAGCCGCGACGCTGGCCGAATTGGCGTTGCGCTTCACCTTGCACCCCGACGCGGTCAGCACCGTGATCCCCGGCATGCGCACGGCCAAACACGTCACGGCCAATCTGTCTTACTCGGATGGCCGCAAGCTGTCGGCGGAACTGCTCGAGCAGTTGCGGGCGTTTGCGTGGGATCGCACGGGCGAGTGGTAAGCAACGAAAAGCAAGCCGCCGCAAAAAAGCGCAAAAGACGCAAAAGGTAATCTAACCGGGTCAACCCGATAAAAGCCTTTTGCGTCTTTTGCGCTTTTTTGCGGCTATTCGTTC
>JANOWX010000329.1:0-7700 GCA_031418175.1 Acidobacteriota bacterium
GCCCCATCGAGGCGATCCGGTACCTCCGGGCGCTTGTGGGATTCGAAGATCCTTCGCTGCGCAGCCGCACCATCGAGCTGGCCTTCAGCGGCGACGTGCGTTCGCAGGACTCCCCGTACATGCTCATCAACTCGGCATCGCGCACCGCTTCGACCGCCCCGTCGGCAGCAGCGAGCGGGCCAACGTTGCGGCTGGTGCTGGCCGGGGCTAAGGCAGCTTTCTGAGCTGCCGGTGCCGCGACAGCCTCTTCGTCTTTTTGCTTTTTCTTCTTGCCGCCTTTGCTTTCGGCTTCGTCCTGCTTGTTTTTCTTCTGCGGCAACGGCTCGGCAACGGCGAACTCGCTCAGGTCGGCGGTTTGGCCGTCGGCTTTGTTTTTCTTGCCGCTCTTCTTGCCGCCTTTCTTGTCGCTCTTGCCGGCGGGCTCGGTTTCGTCGGCGTCTTTGCCTTTCTTTTTCTTGCCGCTGGGTTCGGGCGCGGCGAACGATGACGGTTGCGCGACTACGCTGTCTTTGACTGCGGGCGCGACCAATGCGCTGCGCGCACGTGAGCGGCGCGCCAGGAGTGTGGCGTTGTTCGGGAATTTTTGCAGCGCGGCCGTCAACAGCGTGATGGCTTCGGCCTCGCGGTTGTTTTTGGTGTAAACGTTGGCCAGCCGTTCATACGCCGCCAGCGAGTTGGAGTCTTCGCGCAAAGCCTGTTCATACGAAGCGACGGCTTGCGGCCAGAGTTGTTGCGCTTCAAACGCGACGCCTTTGTCGTAGCTGTTGTTCGCGGCCAGCGGTTGCAGGGTCAACGTGACTTCCTGCTGGTAGCCGGGCAACACGTTGAATTTGGTTTCGAGCGGTTGGAAGCCCGCCTGCACGGCGCGCGCGGTGTATTGGCCCGGCGGCAGTTCCTTGAAAATCGGCCCGCTGCCCGCCGTCTGCCCGTTCAGCGTCAGTACCGCGCCTTCGGGCGAAGTCTGCAAGGTGACGCCGCCCAACGCCGATGACGCGGGCGTGTTGCCCGCTATCGGCAGCACGCGCGCGATCAACACGGGGCCGCGCACTTCGGTCGCAATCATCGTGGGCGTTTGTTCGGCGGGCAGTTTGGTTGTGTTGGCCGCGTCCTGCGCCCATTTGCGCACGTTGTCGCGCAAATACCCGGCGAGCAAACCGGCTTCGACGCGGCCATCGGGACGCGCGGCCAGTTCTTTCAAGCCGCGCAAGATGAAGTAGGTAAACACGCCGTGCTGCAACTGCGGATTTTCATAAGCGCGTTCGCCGATGCGGCAGGCATAAAAGATCACGCTGGTGGGTGCTTCGATCTGCACGCTGCTCGTCGTCGTGGACGTGCGTTTGACGATGCGCAAGCCGCGCGCCATCACATCGGTCATGGTATTGCCTTTGAGACCGCGTCCGGGAAAGGGGTCTTCGCGGCAGGCGTCCACAAAAATCGTGAATTGAGAAGCGGGTAAGGCCGAGAGCCGGCGGCCGAGTTCTTCCATATCCAGCGCGGTTTGTTCGAGCATCGTACTGTCTTGCGCGTTGACATCCACCGGCAGGAAATAACTTTTGGCTTGCGGCCCGATGCCGCGCACGACGCCGTGGCCCGCGAGGAACACGATGATCTGATCGTTTGGTTGCACGCGCGGGGCCAGGCCCTCTAACACGGCCAGGATGTTTTGTTTGGTCGCCCGGTTCGCGCCCACGCCGTCATCCGTCAGCAAGCGTATGCGCTCGGCGCTGAAGCCCGCCGAAGTCAGCAGCAAATCTTTGAGCGCCCGCGCATCATCGCGCGCAAAGCGCAAATCCTGAATTTCGCCGGGGTAGTCATTCACGCCAATCAGCAAGGCCCATTGGCCCGCTGGTGTTGCGCCAGTTTGCGCGTTTACGCCGGAGCCATTGCTCCAGAAACCGAACCAAAACAAGAACAGGGCCAATAGTGTTCGAAACATCTTCACTCCTTCTGGGCTCCTTTTGGGCACTTCGCAGGTGTTGTTAAACCAAACGAAAAGAACCGGCTGACATCCGTTCCGCGCTTCTGTCTCGCAGCCAAACCGCTCAGCCACGATTTGACCGGCCTATAGTTGAACACATTGCAGTGTAAGTTGCCTGAGGAATTATGACTTTGGTCACAGGATGTGTGAAGAACTGGCTCCGTCCCCGGTCGAGCGCGCACTGGGCAATGAGTCGAACAGTACGGGGAGCGTGAGCGACCAGAACCACGGCCAGTGCGGTATTGATCCGATACGCCCAGCACCAAGGCTCAGGTCGCTCACGCTCCCAGTACTGTATTACTGGTGCTGCGCTCGTTCTCTATTTGTGCGGCGCTGAGCAGTTAGCAAGGCCACGGGCTGAGCGTCCCGCTTCGTTCCCCGCGCGCCCGCGCCCAAGTTGCACATTTCCCTTTCTGGTTTTAGACTGCGCGCGCAAATTCAATTCGTCCTAAATCCATAACAATCCAGCGCGCCATCGCTGCAATGGCGCCGACACTGGCTAGCACCTGCGGAGCAAACCAAAAACTCAGAGGGAGATTGTATGCGTTTCGATTTCGTAACTACCCGGCTGTTGCATAAACATTGGCTGAAGGCGGTGCTGTTCGTCGGCATCTCACTGCTCGCGCAGGCCGTCAGCTTCGCCCAAACCACCGCCAACATCGTCGGCACCGTGCAAGACCCGACCGGCGCGGTTGTGCCCGCTGCCAAAGTCAGCGCCGTCAACCAGGCCACGGGCCTCGAACGCACGGCACAAACCGACGGCAACGGCGGCTTCCTGTTTGCCGCGCTGCCCATCGGCAGCTATCGCGTGCGTTGCGAGAAGGCCGGTTTCAAGGCTTTCATTCAAGAGAACGTCGTCTTGCAAGTCGCGCAGGAAGTCCGCCTGAACATCGGCCTAAGCATCGGCGCGGCGAACGAAGAGGTCACCGTCAGCGTGGGCGTGACGCTGTCGAACACCGAGAACGCCGAATTGGGCGAGGTGATCGAGAACAAGCGCATCGTGGATTTGCCGCTCAATGGCCGCCAGTTTTTGCAACTGGCCGAATTGACGCCGGGCGTCAGCCGTGGGCCGACGGGCGGTTTTCGCGGCGGGTTGAACGGCAGCTTGACCGGGCCGAACATCACGGTCAACGGCGCGCGCGATACCGATAACTACTACACGATTGACGGGGTGAGCGCGAACGACCGCTTCTTCAACACGCTGACCGTCTCGCCCTCGGTCGAGGCGATTCAGGAATTCAAGGTGCAATCGAATCTGTATTCCGCCGAGAGCGGCGTGACCGCCGGCGCGCAGATCAACATTGCGATCAAGAGCGGCTCGAATCATTTTCACGGTTCGGCATATGAGTTCTTCCGCAACGACCGCCTCAACGCGCGCAATTTCTTCGATCTGGCCGACAACAACCGCGACGGCAAATTGGATCGGCCCGTCTATCAGCAAAACCAGTTCGGCCTCACGCTGGGCGGGCGCATTTGGAAAGACCGCACGTTCTTCTTCGGCAACGCCGAATGGTTGCGGCTGCGTGTGCCGCAAAGCCGCACGCTGACGGTGCCGACGGCGAAGATGCGCGCGGGCGATTTCACCGAGTTCGGCGACGGCAATGCGGCGACGACGACCGACGTGGACGTGCGCAATCCCTTCGTCACGGGCCGTCCGATCTTTGCGGGCAACATCATTCCGCAGGCCTTGTGGAATGCCGTGGCCAAAGACGCGCTGGCCCTGTTGCCGCAGCCGAGCCGCGCGGGGCTGTCGGGCAATCTGGCGACGGCGCCTTCATTCCGCAATCAGACCGATCAATTCAACGTGCGGCTGGATCATCGCTTCAGCGAAAAGGACGCGGTGTATGGGCGCTACATCCATTCCGACATCACGGCCTATTCGCCCTTCGGCGCGATCACGCAAGGCACGCGCGGCGGGGCGGCGCTGCCGGGCTTCGGCTGGGATTTGACGACGAACAACCGCAACCTGGCGCTGAATTACCAGCGCGTCTGGACGCCGAGCCTGATCACCGAATTCCGTTTCGGTTATAACCAGACCGACGGCGGGCAGGTGCATCAAAACGTCGGCAACGACATCGGCGTGCGTAACAAGATTCAAGGCATCACCGGTTTCGCCGACAACGAACGCGGAGTGCCGCGCTTTTCGATCACGGGCATCAGCCCCTTTGGCGACGAGCCGAACACGATCATCCGCACAAACAAGGACTATCAATACGACTTCAGCGCCTCGTACAACCTGGGCCAGCACCAGACGAAATACGGCTTCTCGTTTCAGAAGGTGAAATTCGCGCCTTCGATTCAGAATTTCGTGCGCGGCAGCTATACCTTTGCGCCCAGCAACGTCGGCAGCGGCGTGCCCTTCGGTGATTTCCTGTTGGGTTTGCCGACGGGGGGCGCATCGGCGGGCGCGGTGGCCGACGCCGATTTTCGCGGCAACGAGTATTACTGGTACGCGCAAGATAGTTGGCGCGCGCGGCCCAATCTGACGCTGACTTACGGGCTGCGTTATGAATACCAGCAGCCGCTGGTGGATCAATTCCTGACCGTCGCCAATTTCGACCTGCCGACGCGCACGATCATCATTCCGTACAAGGGCGACCGCCTGGGTTCGCCGTTTGTGTCGGGCACGCTGGCGGGCGGCTTCAGCGGGTTGGGCAATTATCCCATCGTGCCGGCCTTCAAGCTGGGCATCGGGCCGGGGCTGACACGCCCGGACAAAAACAATTTCGGCCCGCGTTTCGGCTTCGCCTGGAATGCGTTGAAAGACGAGCGGCTGATTGTGCGCGGCGGTTATGGCATCTACTACAACCGCAAAGAGCAGTTCGCGGCTTCGACGCTGGCGGCGCGCCCACCGTTCGGTTATTCGGGTTCGCTGGTCGCACCGACGCAGCCGTGCATCACGCTGGCGACCGGCGTCGCCACGGCTTGCACGACGGCGGGCGCGGTGCCGATTCAAATCGAAAACGCGCTGACGACCTTTGCTCCCTCGGCGATTCTGTTGCCGGTGGATACCGATTTGCGCACCGGCTATGTGCAGCAGTGGAACCTGACGCTGCAAACCAAGTTCTGGAAAAACTGGCTGCTGGAAGCGGGCTACGTCGGCTCTAAAGGCACGAAGCTGTTTGCGATTGACAGCCGCAACTATCGCCCGCCGAACGCCACGCCACTGGCGAATACGACGCGCGAGTTTGCGCCGTATGCCTTTGGCATGGCGGTCTGGGATGACGGCGGCGCTTCGACGTATAACAGCCTGCAACTGCGGCTGGTCAAACGGCTGTCGAGCGGGTTGCAATTTTCGAGCAACTACACCTGGGCCAAATCCATTGACAACAACTCCGCCGGCTCGTCGGGCAGCAACGACAGCGATTCGGGCGGCAACAGCAATCCCAACAACCGCGCGGCCGAAAAAGCGCGGTCGGCCTTTGACGCGCGGCACCGCTTCGTCATCAGTTCGGTGTATGAACTGCCCTTCGGCCCGGGCCGCAAGTTCGGCGCGAGCGCGACGGGTGTGGGCAAAAAAATTATCGAAGGCTGGCAATTCGGCTTGATCGGTTCGTGGCGCGCGGCGACGCCGTTCACGGTGGACAGCACCTTCGATTTCAGCAACATCGGGCGCGCCAGCTCGAATCGCCCCGATCTGGCGGGCGACCCGAATGCCGGGCCGAAGACGGCGGAGCGCTGGTTCAACACGACGGCGTTCGTCAATCCGGTGCGCGGCGTGTTTGGCACGGCGGGCCGCAACATCGTCAGCGGCGACACCTTCACCTCGTGGGACATCTCGTTTTTGAAAGACACGGGGATCACCGAAAAGGTCAAGCTGCAATTCCGCGCGGAGCTTTTCAATCTCGCCAATCACACCAACTTCGGCACGCCGAACCGCACCTATGCGCCGGTGGCGGCGGGTTACACGGCGGGCGTCAGCGGGAATACGAACCCGGATTTCGGGCGCATGTTCGGCGCGGCTGATCCGCGCGTGGCGCAGCTTGCATTGAAGCTGATCTTCTGAAAATCACTCTGCCAAATTAACCACGGGGAACACCGGGAGCACAGGGGAAAGCCCAAACAGGTTTCTTGATTTCCCCCGTGTGCCCCGTGTGCCCCGTGTCCCCCGTGGTTTGGCAGAGTTGTTTCAATCCCCAAGCAAAAACAAGGAACTGCGCAATGAAATGGCGGTCAATCTTCCGCACGCTGCATCTCGTCACGGGTCTGACGGCCGGCCTCGTCGCGGCGGCAGTCGGCATCTCGGGCAGCATTCTCACCTTCCGCGCCGAGCTCGAACACGCGCTGTACACACCGCGCGTAACGCCGCAAACCACGCCGGTCGCGCTCGGCGCGGCGTATGCAAAAGCCGCCGCGGTTGAGCCGGAGCAGCGCCGCATCGCCGTCATCGTGCTGCCGGAACAACCTGCCGCGCCGCTCGAATTCATACTCGGCAAACGCGGCGCGCGGAACTTGAAAGACGCCGATCAACTCAGCCTTTACGCCAATCCCTACACGGGCGAGATCATCGGACAACGCCGCCGCAACGACAGTTTTATCGCCTGGCTGCGCGATCTGCATTTCGCGTTGTTTGGCGGCGTGACCGGCTTGCAAGTCAACGGCTGGCTGGCGCTGGTGTTGATCTTTATTGCGCTGACTGGATTGGCGCTCTGGCTGCAAACTTACGTGCGCGGCAAGGCCTTCGCCGTCAATTGGTCGGCTTCGTGGCGGCGCCTCACCTGGGATTTGCATCGCCTGACCGGCAGCGTGATGCTGGTGTTACTGCTCATCGCCGCCGCCACGGGCGCTTACTATGCGTTCCGCGAAACAGCGTTGAAGGTACTGGCGAGCACGGTGGGCGCGCTGCCGCCGCGCGGCACGCCCGCCGTGACGGCGGCACTGGGCGCTACGCCGCTGGGCGTCGAAGCCATGCTCGAAAAAGCGCGCCCGCTTGTGAGCGGCGCACAACTCGCGGTGTTGCGCCCCCCTGCGACACCGGCCCAGGCCTGGACGGCAACGTATCATCGCGCGGGCGACAGCGGCGAGAGTGTGGACAGCGGCCCGACGGCTTACTTCGATCCTTACACGGGCGCGCTACTGCGGCTGGATGATCCGCGCGCGATGGGCGGGGCCGCGCGCGCGCTCAAAACTATCGAGCCCCTGCATTTCGGCAAATTCGCCGGACTACCGGGCAAGCTGCTCTGGTTCGTCTTGGGCTTGGCGCCCGCCTTTCTTTTTGGCAGCGGCTGCCTGATGTGGTGGAATCGCAAGTTCAAGAAACTGAAGTGAGGCAAAGCATAAAACGAATGTTGCTGCTGTTCTGTTGTCTGGCCGCGCCCTTGCCCGCCTTGGCACAAGGCGCCGTCACGCAATGCGACCGGCTGGCCGCGCATCCCTCCGATCCCGACAAAGTGACCGAGGGTGTGGAATCAAAGGACGTGAAGAAAGCTGAAGCCATCGCCGCCTGCACCGCTGATTTGAAGGCCGACCCAACCGATGCGCGGTTGCATTACCAACTGGGCCGCGTGTTGTTTTACGACAAACAATTCGAGGCGGGCTTCAAACTGATTTTGCAAGCCGCCGAGATGCATCATCGCCAGGCGCAGTTTGTGGCGGGCTATGTTTACGTCGGCGGCCAGCCCGAATTCAGCAAGACGCTGGATTATTGCAAGGCGCTGCCGCTTTGGCAGGACGCGGCGGAACGCGGCCATTACGCGTCGCAGGTCAGCCTGGCGCGCGACTA
>JANOWX010000330.1:0-5127 GCA_031418175.1 Acidobacteriota bacterium
TGACGGCGAACGCGCGGCGTTGATTCGTCTCGCAGCTGATTTGGCGCGCCGCAAGTTCATCACCGGCGTCGGCTGGCAACGCAAGCGCGAGTTCTGGTCAGGCAATGAACTTGAAGTCATGCAACTCAACGTCGCTGACGCTTCGCAGTTGCCGCGCTTGCGCCAACTGGCGGCGGCGCAAACCGAGTTCACCTATTTCAATCTCAGCCTGCCGCCCGCGCAATACTATCTGTGCCTGACCGGACTCTTTCCGCTCTGCCGACTCACTTGCACCGTAGATCATTACGGTTACGTGCAGGAAGCGCGCGCGTTGAATTCGCCGTGGGAAATGGATTTCACCCTGCCGCCCTTGCGCGTCATGCGCATGCGCGGCGAACGGATGCAGCCGCTTTCCGCGCACAGCCGCCTCATTGTAGCCATGCCGCAAACCGAAACCGTCTTTTCTTTCAGCGAAGGCGCGCGGCTCATTCATCGGCTCAATACGCTCGTGACCGAATACGACCCCGACCTGTTGTTGAGCGAACGCGGCGATACGTTGCTGTTTCCCGCGCTGCTCAAACTCGCCCAACAACACAAGCTCGCGTTGCAATTCGACCGCGATCCGTTGCGCACCGACCGCCGCATCGAGACCGAGGGCCGCACGTATTTCAGCTATGGCAAGGTGATTTATAAGGGGCCGAGTTATCCGCTGTTGGGGCGCTGGCACATTGACCGCGCGAATTCCTTCGCCTGGCACGAGACGGATTTGGATGGCGTACTCGAACTCGCGCGCCTCAGCAAGATGCCGATTCAACGTTCGGCGCGCCGCTCGCCCGGCACGGCAATGACGGGTATGGAACTCGATCAAGCCATCACGCGCGGCATTCTCGTACCCTGGCAAAAGAGCGAGCCGGAACGCTTCAAGACCGCGCTGCAATTGCTCAAAACCGACAAAGGCGGCCTGATCTTTCAACCGCCCATCGGCGCGTTCGCCCACGTAGCCGAAATAGACTTCGCCTCGATGTATCCCAGCCTGATGGTCGTGCATAACCTCTCGGCTGAAACGGTGCTGTGCGCCTGTTGCCAAAACGCCAGCGTGCCCGAAGCCGGTTACAACGTATGCGAAAAACGGCGCGGCCTGATTCCCTTCACGCTCGAACCCTTGGTCGAGCGACGGCGGCAACTCAAACAATTGATGAAGACGACAACGAATGAATCGCTGCGCACGGTTTATGAAGCGCGCCGCGCCGCCATCAAGTGGATGCTCGTTTCCTGCTTCGGATATCTAGGTTACAAAAATGCGGTCTACGGCCGCATCGAGGCGCACGAAGCCGTGACCGCGTGGGGACGTGAGACGCTGCTGCGCGCCAAAGAAATCGTGTCACTTGAAGCAAGAAATGGCGGAATGCGCCACTTATGCTTCCACTTCAGTTGCGCCAGTTGATGCTTCCAGCGGCAGGGTTGGTTTGCGCTGTTTGCGTAGCTCCAGACAAGCCCGCATATCTGCCTGATGCCGCGCGATGATGAGCTGGCATAGCGTTGGGAAGTTGTTACGAATGACGCTCGTGCCGACATCGAGTTCAGCCGCAAGCTGCGAAATGGAACGGGGCGGAGATTCTTTGAGGGACTGCTGCAAATGCGCCGCGACTTTTTGTAACAGCACTTCGCGTACTTGCGCTTGTCGCGCGGCCAGTTGGCGGCATTCATCAGCTAGGTGTTGCCGAAAAAAGGGAGACCCATATCCGGCACATAGGGCGACGGTTTCCAAAGCTGGCGGCGGGTCTTCTACCAAGGCTTCTTTTATCACTGCGCGGCAATGCTCAATGCGTGTTGCCAGTTGTGCTTGGTGATATTGCCGTCTCTTTTCCAGGACGGCGCGGCACAATTCAGGCGATTTGCGCATAAGGAAATGAACCGAAGAGCAGGTGTAGCCCATTTTGACGGCCAACGCGGATAAGGGTTCGGGACACGGTTGATGCAATGCTTGCCGCAACAATTTGCGCTGTGCTGCCAAGTCGAGACGTGGCGGCGTTGCTTCCTGAGGCAAGGCTTGCGCTTTTTGGTAAGCCCGATAATTGAGAGAAATCTGGCGGCTCAAGTCCGGGAATTTTGTTTGCAACGAAGAGGCGTGTTTGTAACCCAAGCGGCATGTCATTTCTTTCATGGACGGCGGCGGAAGCTCGCGCGTTGCGGCGGTCATTTGTGCTTGAAGTTGCTGAAAGCCCGGCAAGGTGGCGCGGAGTGGTGGACGAATGGGCAAGCGAGGCGCAAGGTCCATTGGCGGTGGATGTTGGCGGAAATGTTCAGCGACCCCGGCGGCATCCGTGAGCAATTGCAAAAGCGGAATACTTGTCAGATGGCTCAACTTGAGCAACGTGCGCAATGGCGGAAGCGCCAGCCCGCGATACCAACGCGGTCCTTGAGTATTGGATGCTCCCAACAAATGCGCAAAGCTCCGGCCATTTCCTTCCAGCCAAAGATCGCAACAATGATTGAGAGCAGTCGTGACCGTGTCTTTGGTGGGCAACGCGGCCAGGCTTGGGGCGGCAGCAATCAGAGCGCCGATTTGTTCTGCAATCCATAATTCGTAGTCCCATTCCCCTGAACATACCGTTGGTGGTGAAATTTCCGTCGGCATGGATAGCGTTCCCAGCCAAGCTCCACAATTGGAACAAATGCCTGGCAAATAATGATGCCGAACCACCCGCAGACGGTGATGACAATGTGGGCAGGTTTCGGTCAGCCAGCACTGATGACGCGCACAAACGCGCACGATACTGATCTGCCAAAGCAACAGGTCGTGCGTCGGCTCAGCTTGTTCCGCATAGCACTGCGAACACCACCGCTGAAATCCATGCAGCAACTTGCCTTGTGAGTAAACTTCTCCCCAACCCAACAAGGTCGTCCAGCGGATTTGCGGAATGAAAGTGAGCGCACTGAGCGCGTTCACCAAATCCTGCGCCAACACTTCCGCACTCAGCGTCATCTTCATGCGGGACAATGCGAAGCAGCGATATTGACGATGCGGATCGTGGCTGGTGCTACGCAGATACGGCAGCACATAATCCAACAGCAGGTTGCCGACTCTCAGACTGTGACTTTGCGCCAGGCGCGCCAGATAACTGGTGAAGCATTCCGTGAAGGGCGTGCCGATTCCCAACGGCTCAATTTGGTACAAGCGACTGCGCGGCGCGAGTGGCGGCAATTGGAGTTCCCAGGACGGATAGACCTCGTGTGGTGCGGTGTCATAAAACGTCAGCGCCATTCACGCTTTCCCTACCGGATCGCGTGCCGGGTAACGCTCACCGGGACGGCGTGTTCGGCGTGAACGCCCTGCTTCAGCAGCTACGGTCGCCAGTTCGTGCGGCTTGGGCAAATCGGTTTTAGTTCCAGCCTCCGCTTGCAGCCGCAAACGCAAGCTCTCAATTTCAACACGGCCATCGCGTAGCGCCTCTTCTCCTTCCAGCAAGGCAGTCGCCATGCTGCGCCATTCCGCATTCGTCGGCGCGTGCCGCTCCAGGTGACGCAGCGTTAAGGTTTTGGCGTGCTCTTCCAACGCCAGTGCCGCAGCGCGCACCAACCATCCTTTGAGAATGCCGACACAGCCGAGCGAGCGCTCCATGATATACTCACTGTGCGCGCGTAAATCCGGTGGCTGGAAGAAAGGCAAGCGCGTTTGAAAGTTCCAGAGAATGTTTTGAAACACCGCGACATCCGTCGCCTGACCGGCATGGTAACGCTCGAAGTGAAACGTGCGGCTGCGCCGGCTCAATTGATCGCTCAGGTTGAGGAGCGACTGTAATTCATACGTGCCCACCAAAACGTGCAGCGTCTCGGTCACATTGGCCAGCGATTTGATGACATCCAAATGATCCTGAAATTTGCGCATCGCCGTGACCTTACCGAGATGATGCGCTTCGTCAATGAAAAACGCGGTGGGGCGGCGGCGCTTGAGCGCGTTTTCCAGCGCGCCGCGCAAGACGGCTGCTGTGGTAGTGCTATTCACGAGCAGTCCGGCGGACGGAGGCGTTTCCCGTTTCGGCCGATCGGCATCAACCCGATGCTCGATCAGAATTTCGCCGAGTGCTTGTAATGAGCGTTTGAAATGCTGCTTGAAATCATAGTTGCCCAAGGGCGGCGCTTCCGCTTCCATCCCGGCCACGGCAAGGCGCTCCCGCTCCTGCTCCAGTTCCGCTTGTTGTTCGCAGGTAAGCTGTCGCATCAGCCGCGCGATGAGCGTCGTTTTACCAACGCCCGTCGGGCCTACGATGAATAACAACGAAACGCCGCCAGATTCACGAATCGCCTGTGCTACCTGTTCGTGCATGCCTTGCAACCGGGGATGCGCCATCGCGTACTGTTTGAAATCCGCCAACGCGGCGGCGGGTGTGCTGGCAGGTATAGTGTTCACGGGTTTGGTCATTCTCAGTAAGCGGCGTACACCTCAGGCTCAGCGAGCGTAGCGGCGGGCAGCGGCGTCGTTTGATCAATAGAAACAGAGGGCGCGCTGATTGGCGAAGACGGCACGGCTGACAAGCGTGGTTTCGCCCCTTCCAGCAAGGACAAGGCTTTTTTGGCTTCGCTGTCGCGCAACCGTTGCAGCAACAATGACTCTTGCGCTTCCACACTCGTGAGAAATGCCGCCAACTGTTTGGCGGAAGCCTGCAACGCTGTCTTATCGCGGCGCTGACGCTGGCGCAGTTCGCTGCTGGCTTGCATGACTTCTTTTTCCGTGCGCCCGTGAAAATCCTGATAGTGTTCCGAGTAACAAACCACCCACACGCCGTGCAAAAAAACGTAAGCCTGCCCGGCGTCGTAAGGATCGTAGCGCACCGGCAACCGCTGATGTGCCACGGCGGCGTTCCGAAAAGCATTCGTCCAGAAATAGCGGTTATTGATTTTGACACCGCTGCCTGGGATGACTTTGGCCGTGCCACGGCGGGTCGTCGGCAACGTCAGCAACCGAAACGCTTCATCGTATTGAATCAGCCGATGCAAGCGGCCACCCGCCAATTGCATGCCATGCTCAAACGCCGCGCGCGGACTCTGCCCCAACGTCCCGTGCGTGCTGGTGTCATAAAACTCATACGCCCAATTGCAAAACTGTTCGTACAGCAAAGGCAATGTCCAGATGGCTTGCGTAACCGG
>JANOWX010000331.1:0-4405 GCA_031418175.1 Acidobacteriota bacterium
CCGGAACCGACGCAGCTTTTTGTGGATGAAGCGGCGCGTGTCCGGGCGCAGACACAATTGCAGGAGGCTGGCGTTGATCCAGCCAAGCCCTACGCCGTGCTCGCGCCGACCAACGAGTTTTACACCAAACGCTGGCTGCCCGAACGTTTCGCCGCCGTGGCCGAACGCTTGCGCGCGCGCGGACTGCAAATCGTAATGACTGGTGCGCCAACCGAGGAACAACGGCAACAACTCGCCGCCGTCCAAGCCGCCACGCCTCATCCGCTGGCTGCGCTGAGCAGCCTCAGCATCGGCGAATTGGTCGCGCTGATCGCCGATGCCAGGCTTTTCGTCGGCAATGACAGCGGCCCCGCGCACATCGCCGCCGCCGTCAAAACGCCGCAAGTCGTGCTCTTTGGCCCCGCTTCGTCGCAACGTTGGCGGCCTTGGCGCGCGCCGGCGGAGTTGGTACAGAACCACTTCGCCTGCAATCCGTGCGCGATGTACACTTGCGCGGCGTTCGCTGAACCCGAATGCATTCGTTCGATCAGCGTCCAGCAAGTAATGCAAGCCATCGCCAGGGTCACCGGCGACCCGCGTTTTGAGCTTTGCGAATAAAGATATGAATCAGACGCGCGCCCAAGCAATCCTGCAACATTTCAAGCGCCAGACCATCGTCGTGCTGGGCGACCTGATGCTCGACGAATTCATCTGGGGCGAAGTGCGCCGCATTTCGCCCGAAGCGCCCGTCCCCGTCGTCGAGGTCAAACGCGAATCGTGGCATCTGGGCGGCGCGGGCAACGTCGTCTCGAACCTGATGGCGTTAGGCGCCCAAGCCATCCCCGTCGGCCTCATCGGCGCCGATGTCGCGGGCGCGCGCTTGCGTGAGGCGTTCAACGACAACCATGCAGATACGTCAGGCCTGGTCATTGACGCCGCGCGCCCGACCACGCGCAAAACACGCATCGTGGCGCACAGCCAGCAAATGCTGCGCACCGACCGCGAAGACCGCACGCCCATCAACGCTGCAAACGAAGCCCAAGTGGCCGCCGCGTTTGAACAAGCCTTGACTCACGCCACGGCCGTCATCATCTCCGATTACGACAAAGGGCTGTTGACGCCGCGCCTGTTACAAATGGTTATCCAGCGCGCTCAGGCATTGGGCAAGCCCGTCTGCCTCGATCCCAAGATCAAAAACTTTCTGCACTATCGCGGCGTTGACGTCATCACGCCCAACCAGCACGAAGCCGAACGCGCCGCCAATCTGGAAATCACCGACGAGGCTTCGTTGCGCGCCGCCGCCACCGCGATCCGCAACCTGCTAGCCTGCAAAAATGTGCTGATCACGCGCGGCGAACACGGCATGAGCCTGTTGGCCGCAGACGATACGCTCTTTCACATCCCCACCGTCGCCCGCGAAGTGTATGACGTCACGGGTGCCGGCGACACCGTCATCGCCGCCTTGACGCTCGCCCTGGCCGCAGGCGCGCCGCTGCACGAAGCCGCCCTCATCGCCAACCACGCCGCCGGCGTCGTCGTCGGCAAGGTCGGCACCGCTAACCTGACCCAAACCGAATTGCTCGCATCGCTTACCGATTTGCCATAGGAATTAAGAGCAGGTTTCACGTACCGGCTAACAGTTCGCGCATCTGGCAAAGGAATCCAGACAAAGGAGTGACTTCAATTGACTGGGGTATTATTCCTTTGCCGTGATTCCCTTGCCTCCCGTTAGCTATTGTCGCAGTTTGCTCTTTCCACAGCCGAATCAAAATCAGTCACTTACAACCCGTGTGCGTGCTTCTTTTTAGTTCACTTCCTGCTTTCTAATCAAAATTTCGACGGGCCGCAGACTGGGTTGCCTGATTCGGAAAAAAACTTTTGCCGCTAAATTTGCCCGCAAATTCGGGTTACTTCGCTACTCGAAATCGTGTGCTGCGGGAAGCCTGGGGTGCGTGCTAGTATCCATCCCGTCTTGAGAAGACTCCAACTTCAACTGTGAAATTCTTTCACAGTGGCTGCCGATTCAAAGGTAGCCGCATGGGGTAGCTACCCCAAACTGAAGATGACCAAAAAAACGAAACCCCTTGCTCGACCTCGCTGCTTATTATTTCGGATCTTACCGAAGAGCCTGTCGAGATTGATGGTGTCAGAGCCACGCAGTAGAAGACGAAGACATTGGCTTGTGGTTAGGAGCCGCCGCAACCAAAAGACACACAAGGGTGATTAACAATATGACTAGCTTTAAGCATCTCTTCCCACAGATTGTTCCGGCAATCTGTTTGACAGCGATTTTTCAACTTGCCGCCTGCGCGCAAGCGAAACCTGATAGCGACGCGGCCCCGAAGGCTGAAACCAATCAGCCCGCGCAACCCGTAACTCAACCGGTTGCGGCCAATTCGGCAACTGACAAAAAAGCAGTTGCGTCGCTATTTGAGAATTTCGATTTCACTGCGCTCAACACTGAAATGCTCTGCTCGCCCGAGGCGTTGCCAGAAGCGTTGACAGAGTTTTTCACGGTGACGCCGCAACACACGCCACCCGCGCAACCAAAGGTTCAGTTGCCAGCGGCAAAAGCGTATCTGGCGGCGCAACCGCCCGCGCAAAAGCTGCACGAAGTGAGCTTTGCCGTGCCCGACAAAGACAGCAAACACGCGCCCAAGACCTTTCGCGCTTCGGCCTATGCGATTCACGGCCGCACGCGCAGCGGGGCTAAGACCGAAAAGGGCGTCTTGGCGGCTGACCCGCGCGTGCTTCCGCTGGGCACTGTGGTGCAAGTCAACGCGGGCAAATACACGGGCGTTTACACCGTGCACGACACCGGCGGCGCAATCAAAGGCAACCGCCTGGATGTCTGGATGCCGAGCACCAAAGAGGCGCTCCGTTTCGGACGCCGCAATGTGAAATTGGTGGTCTTGCGCTACCCCGGTCAGAATAAACCGGCAGCGCAGAAATAGGTTTTCTTCGAGTTACTTGGTTTTCGTCTCCTTTCGTCTCTTTCCTTGTTCGCCGCTTGCTGTTGAAGCAGGCGGCGATTCTTTTTTTGTGGCGGCGGTTTGTGCAGTTCAATAAACCTCTCCTATGATGACCGCCATGCACGCACCCGAAACACCTGCACCATTGATCGAAGTCGCACGCGGTCACGAAGTCGAATCGAGGCATCGTGGATTCATCGCCGCCATTGACCCCGCCGGCAGTGTTATCGCGCAACTTGGTGACATTGAGACACGCACGCATTTCCGTTCAGCCGCCAAACCATTTCAAGCCTTGCCCATCGTCACCACCGGCGCGGCGGATCATTTCCAATTCACTGCGCAGGAACTGGCTGTCATCAACGGTTCGCATAGCGGCGAGCCGCAGCATCTCGCCACCGTCCAGACCATTCTCGACAAAATCGGTTTGCCCGAAACGGCGTTGCAATGCGGCGCACACATGCCCTTCGACGATGTGACAGCCAAACAACTTCGCGCCACCGGCCAGGCCCCGCGTGTGTTACACAACAACTGCTCCGGCAAACACGCAGGGATGCTGGCGCTGGCAAAATTCCTGAATCACCCAATTGAAAACTACCTCGACCCCGAACATCCGATTCAACGGCTGATTCGCGCGACGCTCGCGCGCTTTGCCGATGTCCCCTATAACGAAATCGGCGTGGCGGTTGACGGTTGCAGTGCGCCCGTTTTCATCACTACGATTGCGGCTATGGCGCGCAGCTACGCGCAACTGGCTGGTGCCGAACACACCGACATCGCCGCCGACACCAAGCTGGCCCAAGCGGCCCAACGCGTCGTCAACGCCTTCATCGAACACCCCGCGCTGATCGGCGGCACGCGCAACCGGCTCGATACCGATCTGATGCAGGTGGCGCGCGGCCAACTCATTTCCAAAGTCGGCGCCGAAGGCGTGCAATTGCTCGGCGTGTTGCCGTGCGCGCGTTATCCACACGGCCTGGGCATCGCCCTCAAGCTCGAAGACGGCGACATCAAACGCGCCCGCGATCCCGTCGTCATCGAAACGCTGCGCCAACTCGGCGTGCTCGATGATGAACAACTCGCGCAACTCGCGCCCTACGCCCGCGCCACCATTTACAATCATCGCAAGCTGGCTGTCGGCGAAGTGCGTACCTCCTTCGACCTAGGAATTCGGAATTCCGAATTCTCCCAATTATGAACGACGCCATCCGCCAACTCTTCCCCGTCACGCAACACTGCACCTATCTCAACCACGCCGCCGTCGGCGTGCTGCCCGTGCCCGTTTACGCCGCGCTGGAGCGACATCTGCGCGATCAGCGCGATCACGGCGCGGCCAATTACCTGGACTGGTTCGCCGCCGTCAAACGCACGCGCGAACTCTGCGCGCAATTCATCAACGCCGCGCCCGGCGAAATCGCCTTCGCGCCCAACACCTCCGCCGGCCTGGCGATGATCGC
>JANOWX010000332.1:0-2312 GCA_031418175.1 Acidobacteriota bacterium
CGGTGACACGGTGAGCGTCTTCACGGGCGCACTGGCGCGCGCCGCAGGTGAGAGCGTCAGCACTTATGTGATCAATCTGGGCACGCTCTCAGCGGGCTCGAATTACTTCACGGTACTGTCGGCCACTCCGGTAACTTTTGCCATCACCAAAGCGACGGTAACGGTGACGCCAACCTCGGGCCAATCGAAGCCTTTTGGCACGAGCGACCCGACACTGACTTACACGACGAGCGGACTGACCAACGGTGACACGGTGAGCGTCTTCACGGGCGCACTGGCGCGCGCCGCAGGTGAGAGCGTCGGCACTTATGTGATCAATCTGGGCACGCTCTCAGCGGGCTCGAATTACTTCACGGTGCTGTCGGCCACGCCGGTGACTTTTGCCATTACAGCGCGCCCGACCGTCATTCATTACACGGGGGCATTGACCTCGACGTATGGCAATTGCACGGTGGCGATCTCCGCGACGTTGAAGGATGTGCTGACCGGCGCGCTGATTACGAGACTTGAAACGATTACGGTCTCGATTGCCGGTCAAACGCCTGTCACCTTGACGAGCAGTACCGGTGTGTTCACTGGGACGGCGACCATCACCAGCAGTCTGAATGTAGGCTCGTACAACATCGTTTCTGCCTTTGCCGGCGACATTCCCAACGGCTATGCGGCAGCACCGACAGAAACCCTGACGGGTCTGGCTGGCTTCCAGATCACGCCGGCTTTCGTTGGCCCATACAACGGCGGGGCGATTTACACCGGGCTGAATTTCTTCTGGACGACGGGGCCAAGCAGCAGCACGGCGACGTTGACGTTGAGCGCCACGCTCAAGGACATCACGACGCCTTGCCAGGGTGACATTCGGACGGCGCGCGTAACCTTTGCCACCCGCAATGCGGACGGCAGTTATTCGCCGTTGCCCAGTGCGCAAAACCTGCCGGTCGGCTTGGTCAATCCGGCTGATCTGACGGTCGGGACGGCGCAAGCGGTGTCGCAATACAACCTAGGCAACCAGAATTTTGCGGCCATCCAGATCGCGGTGATCGTCACGGGCAACTACAACCGCAACCAGTCGGCGGACGACTTCATCGTCGGCATTGCCAAACCCGGCGTGGCCAATCAGATGATCGGTGTGGGCGAGTTAAACAACCTGGCCTTGCCATTCAACTCGAACGGCTTCCTGGGGAACGCTCCGGCGACGGGCGCAAATTACTACACGTCAATTGCATCCAACGTGACTTACAACAAGAGCTTCACCAATCCGCAAGGCAAGGTGAATATCATTGTGAAGAGTCTCAACCGGAGCAACGGTACGGTGGACACAGTGGTGCATACGTATGCAATCACGAGTAACTCAATCTCAACGTTTACTTCGGCAATCGTCAGCGGCCAACAGGTCGTCACGTTCGGGGCCAAGTGCAATGTGGTTGAGATTACCAACCCAGCGGTGCCGGTCGCGCTGGAAGGTGGCGCGCAAATGCAGATCGTGATGTCGCCGCCGGGTGGTACGAATCCGCAGACGGCATCCATCACGATTCAAAAGAACGGCGGCGGCCTGTGGTACTCCAGCGCTTGGGACGGCACTAAGACCGTAGCCAAGGCGCTTGTCAGTGGCGTGATCACCGTGAACTAGCCTGTCACGCGCTGGTTGACGCGTACTTTCGCAAAACAAAGGCCGTGTGCAAGCTTTCCCTTGCACACGGCCTTTTTTCGCTCTGCGCGGAGGCCTGCGCCGAATGTAGGGCAAACTGTTAGTTTGCCCATGCCACGGCAGCCAGCACTTGACGGGCTGCCAGTGCGTTTGGATACCAAGCCTCGGCAAACTAACAGTTTGCCCTACAGTTCACCGCGTTCGCGCTTAATTCATCCCGACAATCTTGCGCCCGTTTTGCGGCGTGCTTTCATACGGGAAGACCTTGTTGAAGCCCACCACGGGCAGCGTGCGGCTGTACCTGTCCTTGTCTTCGACAGCGGCGAGGCCTTCGTTTCGGCGCAAGCACAGGTCAAAGATTCCCCTTACAGACGCCGCGCGCACACCAGCACATGCGGGCCGTTTTCGGGCGCGCTGTAATTGACGCCGTCCACCAGGCCCGGCACGAAATGGGCTTCGCCGAGCAGTCCTTGAATGGCGTCGCCGCATTCGGCCAGCAAGGTGGCTTGGGCGGCGCGCAGGCGGGCGTAAATCTCCTTCATCAGGGCTATTGTTGTTTGGGGAATGAGGTTGCAGTCTCCACTGGAGTTATTTTAACGGGAAAATCGGAGCAACCACGTTTGGCACGCGGGCGGAAAGTGAAGCATTGGCGAGCAGGCGTTTAGAG
>JANOWX010000333.1:0-6908 GCA_031418175.1 Acidobacteriota bacterium
CTCGCAACTTTGCAGCTTTTCAGCGTCTGGCCATACAAAGGGCCTGGGAGTAATTTAGTCGCCATCGAAAGCCTCCTAAAACAATTCTCGTGCTGTGTCCCGCAAAGCTGGTGTTCGTTGAGTGTGCTTGCTGCGCATAGCAAGTCTTGTGCTTGTTGTGCCAGGTCAGAATTGGGCTACTGTATACCGTCAGTGGCGCAACTCTGTCAAAGCCCTCGGATATACAAACAGCGCGTTTACAACGTTTACATTCTGCCGCCCTGCCGCCCCTAAGCGTATCCAAGCCAGCTTACAAACGTACAAGACGCTTCTGCCGGTTCGGTTACTTACTACGCATGTTTAAGCGGCATTCCGTTGCGCCGAGAGGCTTGGCCTTTGCTCACGTGTGTGATGACGAATCAAACACGGGTTTGGTTGCAAGCGAGTTGCCGTCCACTGTCTGCCATCTGTCACCAAATCTGTTGTTAATTGGAGGTTGCAATGAAAGAACTCTCTTTGCCCAAACTGCCCACACTATTGGCGCGGGCGCTGGTTTTCACCGTTCTGCTCGCTGGTTTGGCCATCATCGGCCAGGCGCAAATCACTTCGACAGGCATTCGCGGCATCGTGCGCGACCCGAATGGCGCCGTGGTTCCCAATGCCACGGTCAAAGTTACCGACAACGCCACCGGGGTTGAGCAAACCACCGTCTCATCCAGCGATGGCAATTTCAGCTTCCCGGTGTTGCAGTTCGGCACTTACAAACTCACCGTCAGCGCCAGCGGTTTTCAGAACGCGGTGATTGCGGCGGTCACGGTCGAATCGGGCCGCACCACCAACGTCTCGGTGGATATGACTGTCGGCGCGGCGTCAGAAACCGTGCAGGTTGCGGCCATTGCCGAACAGCTCAACACCACGACGGCGGAAGTCGGCACGACGATCAATAACAAACACGTCCAAAACCTGCCTTCAGAACCTGAATCAGGGCACGGCGGGCACGCTGGCGCAAACGCTGGCGACCAGCGCGCCGAATCTATGCCGTCTGGTGGGCAACAAACTCCCGCGCTGCGTCATTGCCGGGTTCAATGCGCCCGGCGCGTTTCCGATCAACCTCTTCCAGGCCAATCCGTACCTGAGCACGCTGACCTATCAGGACTCGAATGGCGACAACAACTACAACGCGCTGCAAATAGACGTGAAACAGCAATACACGCACGGTTTGTTGCTGGGCGCGAATTACGTGTGGAGCCACGCGATGGGCAACATCCTGAACGAGACCGATCAGGCGGCGGGCTACACCTGGTACACCTTGCGCAACAACCGGCTCAATTACGGCCCGTCGCCCTTCGACCGCCGGCATGTCTTCAATGCGTATTGGACGTATGACCTGCCGTTCGGCAAAGGCCGGCGCTTCCTAAGCAACAACGCTGTGTTGGATCGCGCCGTGGGCGGCTGGACGCTGGGCGGACGCGAAACCATCGCCTCCGGCCATCCGTTGCTGCTCGACGGCGGACGCAGCACGGTCAACAACCTGTCGCAGGCGGGCGTTGTGTTCAGCGGCGGTTTCACGCCCGATCAATTGCAAAAGGCGCTGAGCACGGTGTCGGGCAGTTTCTCGAACGTCGCGCTGATCTCGAATGTCGCCAGCATTGCGACGATCACCGGTTCCGGCAACACCCGCCAGACACAGGTCAACCCGTCGCTGTATGCGCCCGCCGCGACGCCGGGACAGTACTCGGAGTTTGTTTTCCTGCGCAACAACGGCCTCTACACCTTCGATATGAGCGTGAACAAGGACGTGCGCATCACCGAAAAATGGCGGATGACGTTGCGGTTGGTGGCCTTGAATTTCCTGAACCGGCCCTTCTTCAACATCGCCAATTCCAGCCCGACTGCAACGACGTTCGGGCAGATCACCGGGGCCGGCGGCACGCGCACAATGCAGTTCCGCGCGAGCTTGGATTGGTAAACCTGCCCTTGGGAACGCACGCGAGGGCGCGTGCGTTCCCAGGTTTTCGCCCAGAAACTCAAAATGCAAAAGTGTCTGGTACTGACGCTGTGGCTCTTGTTGCTCAACCTCAGTTTAGCTGCGCAACCCGTCTTCAATTCTATTTTTCCACCCGAAGAGTCTGCCGCTCTTAAGCAGGAATCGCGCTTGCCACTCTGGTCTGCTGCCTAAGAATGGAGCATTGAAAAGGGAAAATGGCCGTTATCCAGTGCTTTGCTGCTGCCTGACACACGCACTCATGGCACACGAGAAACTTGCATGAAACTGATTCGAACTTGGCCTGGAACAATTGCCAGCACATTGATGGCCGCCAGCATCGTGCTGTTCACACAGTTCAGCGCTGTCACTCACACCGGCAACGCGCAACAGAATCCACCTGCGCCCATCACGCCGCCCGTGATCACGGTTCCGCCCGGCGCCGCCGCAGTTGAACAAACAGCGCCCGGCACACAACCCGCCGCTACGCTCGCCGCCAGTTTCGACGGACTGGGCGCGGGCTTCACCGGCCCGCATGGAACGGCCAATTTGCGCAACCCGTCGGACAACAGCGTGGCCGTGGGGCCACGGCACATCGTGCAAACGGTCAACACGCGTATGGCGATTTTCGACAAACAAGGCAAAGCGCTGTATGGCCCTGTGCCGAACAACACCGTCTTCAAAGGCTTCGGCGGCGCGTGCGAGGCGACGAACAATGGCGACACCGTTGTGCGTTACGATCAACTCGCCCAGCGTTGGTTGATCGTGATGCCTACGTTTCGGCGTGGCGCGCCGCGTCCCGATCAACCGCAACCGCCGCGCGCGGGCGATCCCGCGCAATTGAGCGTTCCCGGTCAGCCGAATCAACCGGGCGCAGCCGCGCCGCTTTTCGTGCCGCCCGCACCCATCGAGCAAACGCCGCAGCCGCGTGGGCCAGGCGGTCAACGTCCGCCTGAACAGCAGGGCGTCTATTCGATGTGTTATGCAGTCAGCACGACTTCCGATCCGCTGGGTTCGTATTACCGCTACGAATTTTTGCGCCCGCTCTTTCCCGATTACCCGCGCCCGGCGGTTTGGCCCGATGGCTATTACATCCCGACCAGCACGGGCGATGAAGTGATTCAAAAACACGCCTGCGTCGCCGAACGCGACAAGATGCTGAAAGGCCAACCGGCCAAAGAACAATGCGTCATCATTGACGGCGTGAACTTTCTGAACAACGCCGACATTGACGGCCAGGCGCTGCCGCCGCGCGGCGCGCCCAACATCATGATGGCGGCGGGCGGCACGCAGTTGAAAAAGGTCTTTGAGGACGACGGCATCTTCGTCTGGAAATTCAAAGTGGATTGGCAGAATCCGGCCAACACCAAGCTCAGCGGGCCTGAGAAAATCCCCGTCGCGCCCTACCGTTATTTGTGCGACGGCCAATTGACCAATTGCGTGCCGCAACCCGGCACTGACCGGCGCTTGGATTCGCAAGGCGACAAGCTCATGGCGCGCCTCGTTTACCGTCGCATCGGCAATCGTGAATCCGTCGTCGCCGTACATTCGGTGAATACGGCTGCGGGTGGCGGTGGCGTGCGCTGGTATGAATTCCGCGTCAATAAAGACCGCAGCGTGAAGCTGCATCAACAGGGCACCTATGCGCCCGATGGCCTCTTCCGTTGGATGGCGAGTCCGGCAATGGATCGGTTCGGCAACATCGGCATCGGTTATTCGTTCGGCGGCACGCCCAATTTCGCGGGGCAGCGTTTTGCGGGACGCCGCGCGAACGATCCGCCCGGGCAATTGACGCTGCGCGAAACCGTGCTGGCCGAAGGCGCGGCGGCGCAGCACGTCATGCGCTGGGAGGATTACACGCAGACCGCTGTTGACCCCAGCGACGATTGCACAATCTGGTACGTCGGCGATTACTTGAAAAAAGGCGAGACGAATTATTCGACCCGGATTGGAGCGTTCAGAATGCCGGGTTGCAAAGCGACGCGTTGAGGCTTCCAGGAATTGCTCGCGCTTGGCAAGCTTCACCTCACTGCAAAAGTAAAGAACAGTTTGCAGGCAAGGGAGTCACGGCAAAGGAATAGTCGTTCTAGTCAATTGAAGATATTCTTTTGTCTCGATTCCTCTGCCAGATGTATGAGTTCGCAAACCATCAAACTATGAAAACATCACGTCGAGAAGCACTCAAAAACATCAGTTCCGCCAGCGTCGTCGCCTTGCTCGAACGGCCTGTGCTGAGCGTCCAAAGCTCCGCGCTGCAAATCGCTGGCAAGCCCGTCGAAATTGCCCTTTCCGCGATCAGCGCCGACACCGTGCGCGTGAGCATCACGGCGCTCGTCAACGGCCAGGCGCAGCCGTTGGTTGATGATGGCTCACTTGTGCAAGCCAAGTGGGCCGCGCCCGTCGCGCGCATCACCGCGCTGCCACGCGCGCGGCAAGTGCGTTGCGGCAACTTGATCGTCAAGCTCGCGCCCAATCCGCTGACCATTCGCATCGAAACCAAAGACGGGCGCTTGGTGCAAGAGCTGCGCCCAGATGTGCAAACGGGCGCGCTGACGTTTCTGCTCGGCGACAAACCCGTGCTCGGTTTTGGCGAAGGCGGGCCGCAATTCGACCGGCGCGGCGAAACCTATACGAACCGCAACGGGCAGGGCGGCTATCGTTTGCGTACGCACGGCGGGCGCGTGCCGATTCAATGGCTGATTGGCACGGGCGGCTGGGCGCTGTTGATTCAGCATCCGCTGGGTTCGTTTGATCTGACCGGCAAAGAAGGCAAGCTGACGCCGCGCGTGCCAGACCGTCCTGAGAGCAGCGTCTCTGGCGCGTTGGCGGGCAGTGAAGCCGGCGCGTTGCCGCTGGATGTTTTCATCGTCGGCGCGCGTGAGCCGGCGCAAGTCATGGCCGAATACGCGCGGCTGACCGGCAAGCCTGAACTGCCGCCGCTCTGGTCGTTCGGCTATCAGCAATCGCATCGCACGCTGGCGGGGCCTGACGAAATCAAATGGGTCGCGCGCACCATGCGCGAAAAGAAATTGCCGTGCGATGCGCTGATTTATCTCGGCACAGATTTCACGCCGTCGGGTTGGAACACGCACAACGGCGAATTCACCTGGCATCCCAAGAATTTCCCCGAACCCAAAAAGATGATTGACGAATTGCACGACCAGCATTTCAAAGTCGTACTGCACACCGTTATCGAAGGCCGCAAGTTGACCGGCACTGTCAACGACCCATGCACCGCCGCGCCCTTGCCCAGCGGCCGCACGCCCGACGGCAAGTGGCCCGACAATCGGCAGGTCGCGTGTTATTGGCCCGTGCACAAAACGCTTTATGACGCGGGCATTGATGGCTGGTGGCCGGATCAAGGCGATGGCTTGGATGCCACGTCGCGGCTGGCGCGCATTCGTATGTATTACGAAGGCTCGCAACAACTGCGTCCGAACCAGCGTGTCTATGCGCTGCATCGCAACGGCCACGCCGGGATGCAGCGTTACGCCGGGTTCCTCTGGTCGGGCGATGTTTACACGACTTGGGAAACGTTGAAGGTGCATGTGCCAGTCGCCGTCAACACGGGCTTGACGGGCATTCCGTACTGGGGCACGGACATCGGCGGCTTTGTGCCAACTAAAGAATACACGGGCGAATTGCACGTGCGCTGGTTTCAGTTCGGCGCGTTCTGTCCGCTGTTTCGTGCGCACGGGCGCACGTGGCATCTGCGCTTGCCGTGGGGTTGGAACACGGGCGAACTGGGGCACAACGAGATTTCCAATTACACGGGCGGCGCAGCGAATCCTGATTTGAGCGAGTTGCGCAACGCCGAAGTCGAGCCGATTTGCCGCAAGTATCTTGAACTGCGTTACCGCCTGATGCCGTATCTCTATTCCGCGGTGCGCGCAACGCACGAGACGGGTTTGCCGATTATGCGCGCGCTCTGGCTGCACTATCCCGACGATGCGGCGGCGGTGTTGCGCGGCGATGAATATCTATGGGGCCGCGATATGCTGGTCGCGCCCGTCGTCGAAAAAGGCGCGACGACACGCAACGTCTATTTGCCGCGCGGCGACTGGTACGATTTCTGGACGGAAGAAAAACTCGCGGGCGGACGCGAGATCAGCAAAGCCGTTGATCTGGCGACCACGCCGCTCTATGTGCGCGCCGGTTCGATCCTTCCTATGGGGCCGGTCAAGCAATACACCGCTGAGCAAGTGGATGCGCCGTTGACGCTGGTCGTTTATCCCGGCGCGGATGGCGCATTCGCGTTGTATGAAGACGACGGCGCGACCTTCAATTACCAGCGCGGCGAATTCACGCGTGTGCAGATGATTTGGAATGATCGCACGCAGCGTTTGAGCCTGCGCCTGGCGGCTGGCGCGCGCGGGCCGCAACCGCCGCCGCGTAAAATCGAAGTGCGGTTGATCGGCGAAGCTAAAACACAAACGGTAACCTTTGCCGGGCAGCCGTTGGAGATTCGATTCAAATAACCTGGGTACGCACCGCTTCCAGCGTGCGGGCTTGGCGGCAGACGGAACTATGCCGGAGGGTTAGCTTTCAGCATTCATCCACCAGATACCAAGTCCGCACGCTGGAAGCGCTGCGTACCCAGGTCAATTCAAGTGAGGTAGCTATGCGTTGCTTGCTGCTCGTTGCATTGTTGGCGTTGGCGTCCGCCGTTAAAGCACAAACGCCGGAACCGCCGCTCATTCAAGATTACGTCAAAGCCGTCATCGCGCCGCCGCCCGCCGCGCTCGGCGTTGATCCGTTTTATAAAAAACACGCCGACGCGCTGGGCATTACGATTCTCAGTTCAGCGAAAGTGCCGGACGCCGCCTTGCTGGTCGCGCGCGACATCGTGATTCACATGCTGGCCAAACGCCCCGATTTGCGCGCGGAGATGGTCAAGAAGAAGATGAAAGTCGGCGTGCACCTCCTGGGCGACGACTACGAGAAC
>JANOWX010000334.1:0-2632 GCA_031418175.1 Acidobacteriota bacterium
TGAAGTACCTGTGACCTGCAGAGTCTCCGGCGAAGGCCGCCGGGAAAGCCGGATGCGGGAAATCTGCACGTCCGGTTTGACGAGGGGGGAGGCGGAAACCCTCCCCTACTCTACTGGTAAACGTCTTTTCTTGAGCGGCATAAAAACTGAACGTACGAACTTAGTTCGCAATGGAACAGGCAAACGCTGAGAACCAGCCGGTCAATCAGCACTTCAACCCCGAATTCAACAAACTCTTTCCGGAGGCCGACCGGCTGGCCGAACTGGCGCGCGATCTGCGCTTTCACCCTGCTGGCGTCACGCAGCCGCAAACGCTGACGCACGCGCAGATCGAAGCGTTCAACCGCGACGGTTATATCAGCGGCCTGCGCATCTTCAACGACGAAGAGATGGCCGCACAGCGCCGCTACTTCGATGAATTGCTGGCGCGTGTACTGGCTTCGGGGCAGGACAATTACTCGATCAAGACGGCGCACCTGCTTTACGGTAAGGTCTATGACCTGCTCACCGATGCGCGCATCGTGGCTTTTGTCAAAGACCTGCTGGGCGCGAACGTCGTGGGCTGGGGTTCGCACTATTTCTGCAAACTGCCGGGCGACGGGCGCACGGTCGGCTGGCATCAAGACGCTGGGTATTGGCCGTTGTCGCCGTCAAAAGCGCTGACCGTCTGGCTGGCGATTGATGACGCCGATGTAGCGAACGCCTGCATGCGCTTCATCCCCGGCTCGCATCATTACGGCCACCTGACCTATCAACTCACCGAAGAAAGCGACTCCAGCATCTTGAACCAGGTCGTGCCGGAGGCCGAACGCTTCGGCGCGCCGGTGGACAACGTGCTGCGGGCCGGCGAAATTTCCCTTCACACCGATTTGCTGTTGCACGGTTCTGAAGCGAACACCTCAGCGCGGCGGCGTTGCGGGCTGACGTTGCGCTACACCACGGCGGACGTGCGCGCAGGGCTGGAATGGAATTTGAAAGGCGTGCTGGTGAGCGGCTCCGACCCCTCAGGCCATTGGGCAAACCCGCCACGACCCATCAACGATTAAAAGCGCGCTTGGAAATGGCGGTGGATGGCTTGGCGGAAAGTGATGTCCTCGAATCCATTTTAAATGCGGTTGCGATCTATAAGAAAGTTCGTTCGACCAGCCCTGACCGCGCTGATTCGAAGGAGTATCTTTACATCATTCAAAGCGTGAATTTGGATGGATTGCCGATTTACACCAAAGGCAAATTCGTGCGCCACTGGGGAGAGGATACGTTTTACTTTCTGATTTCTTCCAAGCGGGCGCAATAACGCGGAGTAACGACTAAGTTCACCGGCAAAAATAAGCAGGTCTAGACAGGATTAACAAGATTGCTAACAGGATTAACAGGAAAGCGTTGGACACTGCGTCAGCACTGCGCGGTTTGAAGCCAGTAAATCCACCAATAAATTCTGTCAATCCTGTCTAAATGCCTGGTTGTTTTTGCCCGCCTACTTATGCTGAAAATTACGACCTGTCCAACCTGCGGCAGCAAATGCATCAAGCTGGTGCAGCGCGACTATACCGAAGAGTTTCGCGGCCAAGCCTACACGGTGCCTGACCTGAAATTTCATGAGTGCCCAGACTGCGGAGAACATATTTACGACTCAGTGGCGATGCGCAAGTTTGAACAGTATTCACCTGCCTACGCCAAACGCCGCAAAAAGAAAGCTGCTTAAGCGAAAGGAAATCTGTGACCACAAACCAACCCACCCGCCGTGAATTCATTGCCGCTGCTAGTCTGAGGGCTACCGGCTTTTTGTTGCCAATAAATGCCGCGACCAAAGACATGCTGGTTTACATCGGCACTTACACCAACAAAACCAGTGAAGGCATTTATGTCTATCGCCTGAACACCGCGACCGGCGAGCTAAAACCAGCGAGCGTCACGACACACAAGCTCAGTCCATCATTCCTCGCGATTGACGCCAAGCGGCGCTTCCTTTATGCCGCCAACGAAGTCAACGAGTTCAACGGCAAGCAGGGTGGCGGCGTGACCGCATTCGCCATTGATCAGAAAACGGGCGCGCTCAAACAACTCAATCAACAATCCTCGCCCGGCATCCCGTGTCACGTCTCGGTGCACCTGTCCGGCAAATGGGTGCTGCTGGCGAATTACGGCGGCGGCAACGTGGCGCTCTATCCTGTCAATGCCGATGGCAGCCTGGGCGCGCTCAGCGATGTCGCGCAACACACGGGCAAGGGCGGCGATCCGAAACGGCAGAGCGAACCGCACGCGCACAGCTTCGTGCCGGATGCGGCGGGCAATTACGCGTTTGCGCCCGACCTCGGTATAGACAAGGTGATGAGTTACAAGCTGGACACCAAGCACGGCAAGCTGATCGCCAATGGCTTTGCGGCGACCAAACCCGCGTCGGGGCCGCGCCATTTCGACTTTCATCCCAACGGCAAATTCGGCTACGTGATCAACGAATTGGATTCGACGGTGACGGCGTTTGCCTATGACAAAGCGCAAGGCAAGCTGAGCGAGATTCAGAACATCTCGACGCTGCCCGCCGATTTCAAAGGGACGAACGCTTGCGCCGACATCCACGTGCATCCGTCGGGCAAGTTCCTGTACGGCTCCAATCGCGGCCACGACAGCATCG
>JANOWX010000335.1:0-9244 GCA_031418175.1 Acidobacteriota bacterium
CGTCAGCAAAAGCTGCTTCGTTATCAGCCGCTAGTTTGCTCAGCAACTCAGTCGTACCATCGGTCGAGTGGTTGTCCATCACGATCACATTGAAAGCGAAATCGGTTTGCTGCGAGAGAGCGCTGCGCACGGCCTCGGCAATCGTTTTGGCGCGATTGCGCACGGGGATGATGATGCTGGCTGTGACCGGAAAAGTTTCGTTCGACGCGGGCACGGGGGCAAATGCGGGCACGAGCCAGGCGTTCAGGCGTTGCAGGTGTTCGGTGGCGAGTCGCTCCATTTCGATCTGGTAGTCGCGTTGGCGCGGGTCAACATAATCGAAGAGCTTTTCGCCGCTCGCGCGCGTATCCACAGCCGTGCGCGTGTAAAGCGGTTCGGGCACGCGCACGATGTCAAAATCGGTCGAGAGCTTCAGCCGCAAGTCATACAGCCCGCCCCAGCGCACGCTGTCCGGCACTGCGCCGTATTCCTGCAAACTGACCTGCGCCGCTGGCCGTGAAATCAAAATGAGCGCGCCGAAATCGAAGTTGTCGCGCAGGCTGCCGGTTTGATAATCAATCAGCGGATGCTCGCTGACCTCAACGCCATTGCGTTGGCGGAAGTCGCTGTAAAGCAGCCCGGCCTCGGTGTCATCGGCGACTTGCACGAAGCGCTCCAACGCGCGCGCGCCCAATTCGACCGCGCCGCCTGGCAGAACGAGCAACAAATAATCGGTGCGGCACAGCGCCAACAGCTTGTTAATGAGCGGGCCGGAAAAGTAATGATCAACGGCCAACTCTTGTGTGCCAACCGCTGCGGCGGGTGCGCCTGCGGGCCGCAAGCAAAGGATGCGCTCGACCAAGGGGTGCGCCAACAAGGCCGCTAATTCTTGTGGCCCAGGGGCCGCGTTGGCATTGGCAAATGCGAGGGTAAGTCTTTTCATTCGGTGTGCCGACTACTGTAGCTACTCAACCCTGGGAGCGCAGTCCTTCCAGCATTCGTTTCTACACAAGTTTCCCCGCTCCAGAGGAGCGCAATGTTTATAGGGGGTTGCAAGCATCGCTCCTTAGCTCCGGAGGAGCGGCATCTGTCCAGCGCATATGCCGCTCCTCCGGAGCTAACGCCTATTTTTACTGGCGTTTATATAAACATGCCGCTCCTCCGGAGCGAAAGACCACAGACTTGTGTAGAAACGAATGCCTTCCAGGACGCGGGCGGTGGCGAAGTATCCTTTTGCTTTCCGTAACAGCTTCCGGCCAAGCTCGCTGCCTGAAAGGACTGCGCTCCCAGGGTTGAGTAGTTAGTTTCTATTTTGCTTCAACCGGCCGCGCGACGATGAATCCGATCATTTCATTCGCGGCGAAATAAGCGGCGAGCGTTTGCTCTACCACGCCGCCCAGCCGGTGCGAGGCGTGGCGTATACGCAACTGCCCTTCAAGACGAAAGAGCATCCCGACGTGATTCGTGTCCAGCCAGTTGCGCCCGGCCACGAAGTAAATCAAATCTCCATCCTGCAATGACGGGCTCAGTTCAGCGAGTTTGTTTTTGGGAAAGTAGCGCACGTTCACATTGCGCGGCGGAATGCCCGGCACGGCTTTCAACAGCTTGGTGCGTGCGGCGGTGTGAGGCCCTTGCGTCAGGTCTTGTAACAAGCCGTCGCGCACATGGGCCGCGTGCCAGTCGGTGGTGTAATGCAAGCGCGATGTATAAGACACCGCGCCGTTGGCATAGCGAATTGCGCGCAAGCGATTGAGAAAGCCGTCGAGCGTTGTCGAACTGCTCACTGCCAACACGGTTTCGATGAAGGTCACGCAGTCAAAGCCATCCATGCGCACGATGAACTGTTCGGGTTCAGTAACCGAGCCGATCAGCGGATGTAAGAGGTAGGGCTGACCGAGCAGCCGCGCTGAAACCAGCTTCATGCGCGCGGCGATGTTGGGTTGCCGTTGGGCTTCAGCCAACAACTGTTGGAGGATGCGGCGGTCTTTCTCCGCCAGGTTGGCTGGCTCTACCTTGGCAATCACGCGCGGCGCGGGCGCTGGCCAGAGGCTTAGCCAAGTGGCTAAGCAAAGGCCGACAAACAGTATTTTCACTTGGCAGATTTGCATCACGACTTGCAGCACCTTCTGAAATCCGGGGGTCACGTTGCGGCGGCGCGTCATTGTCGCGGACGCGGCTGAACGCGGCAAGCAAGCGCTGCGCGCGAGCAAGTAGCGCGAGTTGTTCCCGTCATTACTTCTCAACCGCGCGCTCCGACGCTTTCAACAATTCAGCCAGATGCTGCTGCCACAGCGCGGGCAGCGAATGCGTGCCGTGGCCGCGCGTTTGATCGCTGATGGGAATAAGAATGAAGCGCCCGCGTTTGACGCGTTTGATTTCGCGTTCGGCCACGCCGAGTTCGGGCGGGTTGACTTGATCGTCCGCCGAATTGATTGCCACGAGCGGGGCCTGAATCGCTTCGAGTCTGGGCGCGGGGTCGTAATCGCGCGACGAGTCATAGGCATACAACATATCGTTCGCATCCATGCGGTTGAGATACGAACGCACCTGGTTATCGAAGAGCTTGTCGGCGGCGTCGCGCGTGGGCGCTTGTTTGTACTGCTGCAACGGCGTGCTGACCATCCACATCAATGTATAAATCGCCGCCGTCAATCCGCGCACCGGCTGCGTTTTGTATTCGCCTTGCTGCCAATCGGGGTCGCCTTTGATCGCATCAATTACCATGCGGCGCATAAAGCGGTTGCGGCCCGCAATCGCTACGGGCAAGCTGGCCAACGGCAGCAGCGCATCCATAAAATCTGGATACTTTTCGCCCCAGACCCAGGTGTGCATCCCGCCCATCGAAGTCCCCGTCACCAGCCGCAAATGATTGACGCCGAGCTTTTCGGTCAGCAAGCGATACTGACCAGTCACCATATCGTTGTAATTGTAGCGCGGGAATTTGGCGCGCAAGCCAGCGCTGGGCTTCGACGATTGGCCGTGGCCGATGGCATCGGGCAGGATGATGAAATACTTGCCGGCGTCGAGCAGTTGCCCCGCGCCGAAAAGCACGCCCGCGAACGATGGCGAAAGAAAGCCGGAGCCTGAACCGGTGGTGCCGTGCATGACCAAGATGGCGTTGCGCACCTGGCCTGCCGCATCCTTTACGGGTTGTCCCAAGGTGCGGTAATGCAAGCGCAATTCGGGCAAGGTCTCGCCGCTCTCAAAGCGAAAGTCGCGGATTACATGATCGCCTTCGACAGGCGCGGGCGTGGTTTGCGCCAGTATGGAGCAGGACGCCACACAGCTAACCAGCAACAAAACGGCAAATCGTTGACGCATCGTATTTCCCTCGCAAAGATCAGCGAAACAGCCCTTCGCCAATCCCGATTTCAAAAGCCAGCCACAGACCAAAGCCGAAGCTGAAACAACCCGCCACGAACCGCACGGCGCGGTAAGCACGGGCGTAGCGTGCGACCGCCAGATACGCGGGCAAGCTCAGCAACGAACTCATCAGCATCATGCCGCCGATCGAACCCACGCCGAAGACGGCAATGTAAGCGAATTTGCCCACCACCGATTGAATCGCCGCCACGCCCAGTAAAAACAAACCCGCGCTGCCCGCCAACCCGTGCACCATGCCGATCAAGAGCGGGCGTGCGGCTAATTTGAAGCCGTGGTGTGTTTGCGTTTCGGCTTCAGGGGTTTGCTTGTGGACGTGGGGATGAATGTGTTGATGCGCGCCGTGGGTGTGAACGTGCGCGTGCAGCTTGCCGCCTTTGAACAGTTTGTAAAGCACGTTGACGCCCAACCCAATCAGCATCAGCGCGACGCCGAATTCAAAGGTCTGTTCCAGACGCGGGCTGATTTGGACTTGCAATAAGATGACCGCCGCGCCCGCCAGCAACAGCGAAAGCGTGTGCCCCAACCCCCACCAGCCGCCGATTAAGGAAGCGCTCAACAAAGTGCGGCGCTCGCTGACCAGCGTCGAGACGGCGGCCAAATGATCGGCGTCCAGCGCGTGCAGCAACCCGACCACAAAGCCGCTGAACAGTATGGACAGGAGCGAGCCGGCGGCCAGCGACTCGTGGCCTACTAAAATGAAGAAGTGTGCGAGGGTCATCGGAGGGAGGGTTCACGGATTTTGGGCAACGCAACGCGCCGTTCGACAAGCTGCCAGCTTGTCGAGGCTTCCGATTGAGTACAACTCGGAGGCCCCGACAAGCTGGCAGCCTTGTCATTACCCACATTTTTGAGAGACGAAATCTTTGAATTTCCTAGAAAAGTAGCGATTTCTTGGCTCCAGAGGAGCCGGATGTTTATAGCTTCGGAGTGTCACGGCTCCCCAAGCTCCGTAGGAGCGACATCTGTCACAGGTCGCTCCTACGGAGCTTGGGGGCATTTTTCCTCGAAAGCTATAAACATTCCGCCCCTACGGGGCTAAGAGCAATCATTGCTGCACGGAAATCAAAGACCGAGAACCTCCAAAATGTGGGTAATGACAAGGCTGGCTGCTTGCCGGACAGCACTAACGACCGCGCGGCTATTCTTCAATCACACGGTCACCGCTGCGGCCCGTCATGCTTTGCCGCAACTGACCGCGTCCATCGCGCAAGGTGCGCTGCGGCCCGGCGGCTGGCGTTTCAACTTCATCGGTCAGGGCGCTGACACGATTGGGCAACAGCGTGAAGGCGCCGGTGCGATTCGGTTCGTAAGGCGTGACCACCAAAATGTAGTTACCCGCCGTGGCGAGCCGCCGCTGGATGCGCGCGTTGCTGCCGCCGCCCGTATTGTCATCGCTGGCAATCGGCAAGCCGCCTTCGTTCGATTGCAGAATCAGGAACGAGTCGAAGGCCGTTGAATTCAAACGCACGTCAATGTTGTCATTGGCCGCCGCCGCGAACCAATACGGTTTCAGATAGACGCCCGCCGACGTTTGCAAATCAGTATTGGCAACCGTGCCGTTCACCGTCGCGCCGTAATTGGTTTGCGTGATAACACCCTCGCGCAAGCGCAAGGTGTAAGTTCCCACGCCATTCGGCTGTTCATTTGCACTGGACGCGAAAATCACATAATCACCTGGCGTGGGCAGCACGGTCATATAGAGCGCGTTGTTATTGACTATTTGCCCGTTGCCATAACCGCCGGATTGGTCGTCTTCACCGAACAACACCAGTTGCCCATTGTTGACGCGGTAGAGGATCACCGCCGGATCGAGCGTCGTCGTGCCGCGCGTGCGCATATCAACCGACACTGTCGTATTGGCCTGTGTGGTGGTAAAGCGGTAGGCGTCGAAAAAGAACGTCCGTTTGGTGCCGTCGTTGAGTTGCTGAATCTGGTCGTCGGCCGTCAGGTCGCCGTCAACCGCCGCAGTGGAAGTGATCGGTATAACGCGGATGAGCGGCAATTGCCCGCCCATCTTGATGGTGGTCTTGTTCGAGCGTTGCAAGGCGCTGTCACTGGGAACCACCGCGTTGACCTGAATATCTACCGAACCGAGTCCGACGGCTTCAGGCGGCAGGAAGGCATTGATTTGATCCAAGCCAGCCAGCCCGCCGACCGCGCCGGCGAAATCCACCTGCAAGGGCACGCCCTGCAAGGTCACGCTGATGTTTTGGCGGCCCACCAGCTTCAGGCCGGTGCCGAATAGCACCAGCACGTTGCGGCGCTGCGGCGTGCCGGCATCAACATCCCGTTCGGTCGGCGGATTGCCGGGGTTGGAAACGGTTTGATAAACCACGCCGTCAAAAGTGGTCAGCGCCACGGCCACGCCTTGGCCATTCTGCGCCGCCGAAAAAATGCCTGGCGCGGCGCGTTGCACAGTCACGGTGCCGGTGCGCGTCGAAGCATCCGAATTCGTCACCAGCACCGTGGCGCTCGGCGCATCGGCCAGCGCGGGCGGCACCACGAAATTGATCTGTTGTGTGCCCACAAACAGCAAGCCCGCATTCACCCCGTTGACGCGCAATTGCACGCCGCCCAAGGTTGTTGGCAACGGCAAGGCCGTCGCGCTGAAACTCTGATTGTTCTGTGTGACAAAAGCGCCGAAGGCCGCCGCCAGCGAATCGGGGGCGACGCGGCGATCCGCGCTAAAACTGGCGGCGTTGATGACCGCCACCTGCGCCTGTTGCGCCGACACGCTCGCCTTTGGCCCAACGGCAAAAAGCGCTGCGCCGGCCGCCAGAGCGAGCAGCGCCAAAAGTGAAGCCGCTTTCCACGACAGCTTCGGCCACGACGGCCTCGGCAAACGAATTAGTTGCGAATTGATTTTCATTTACTGGTCTCCTGTTGACAGTCTGTCGCTGCCACGTTGGTATAACGCGCGGTGCACAGCCTCGGCTGTCGCAATGATTGCCCCTTGCGTAAAAGGAAGAGTTGCAAACACCCGCAGGCCAACTGCTGCGCCCGCCGCGCTTGCCGGTCGCGCCGACCGGCCATTTCAATGATGAAAGTTGCTGTATCACAAGGGGGCTATGACGATGCGCCGCCAATCTACGCGGGATTTTCCTTGAGTGTCAAGGCAGGCGCTTGAACAGCGCGGTAAGACGCTGCTTCCGGCGGCTAGCAGCGCCGCCAAAACCGATTCGTGACCAACCCATGACAGCATAACCCGGCGATTTGCCAAGGCCCGGACGATGCAGTAGCATCGCCGCCTACTAGCGAAAGTGGGATAAGCAATTAAACAAACGCGCTTTTAGACTAGCCTTGCCGGGAAAAAGTTCATCAATCATTTGCACTTTGCTTTGCAAATTTCCAATCAGAGCCGAACGCTCTGGCCGCCAATCGTAACCTGCCTGAACAGGTAACGTCATAGCGCCTGTCCAGGCTACAACCGAGGAGTTAGGAGATATGTTTATGCGAAACCGACAATGCTTTGCCGGCCCGTGGGCCGTGCTGTGCGCCATGTTATTGGCGCTCGTTGCCTGCTGCACATCTGTCCAGGCCCAACAAGCCGCGACCTCGACGCTCGAAGGCGTTGTCACCGACCCGCAAGGCGCGGTCATCCCCAATGCAAAATTGGTCATCAGGAATACCGCCAACGGACTGACCCGCGAATTGCAAACCGATGCGACAGGCGTTTACCGCTTCGTCGCACTGCAACCCGGCGCGTATGAACTGACCGTCAGCGCGCCCAGTTTCAGCGAAGCCAAACGCACTGGCCTCGTGCTGACCGTCGGCCAAAAGTTGAATCTCGATGTGGCGTTGGCTGTCGGCGGCGCTACGGCCTCGGTCAACGTCACCGCCGAAGCGCCCATCGTCGAGACCACGCGCACCAACGTGTCCGGCTCGGTCGGCGAACGCCAGGTCAGTTCGCTGCCCGTCAATGGCCGCAACTTTCTCGACTTCGTAACGTTGACGCCGGGCGTCGTGCGCGATCCGCGCGGTGGCGATCTTTCCTTCGGCGGACAGAAAGGCACGCTCAACAGCATTCAGATTGACGGTGTAGACAACAACAACATGTTCTTCGGCCAATCGCTCGGACGCACCGGCTCAGGCCGCGCGCCCTATCAGTTCAGCCAGGACGCCGTACAGGAGTTCCAGGTCAACACCAACAGCTTTTCGGCGGAGTTCGGACGCGCGGCGGGCGGCGTCATCAACGTGATTACCAAGTCGGGCGGCAATGATTTTCACGGCACTGGTTTCGAGTTCTTCCGCGACCGTTCGCTCAACGCCAACAGCCTGCGCTACGACGCCGGGCTTGAAACCTTCACCGGCGGCCGGCCGTCGCTCATTCCCAATGGCTTCCGCTTCGATACGGCCACGTCGAGCATCGTCGGCAGGCGGGACAAACCGGCTTATCACTTCCATCAGTTCGGCGGCAACCTCGGCGGCCCGATCAAGCGCGACCGTGCCTTTTTCTTCTTCAATTACGATGGGCAGCGCAACACGCAGCCCAACATACTCAATGTGCTGCCGGCCGCGACGGCCACTGATCCCGCGTCGGTCGCGGGCCGCAACAGGCTCCTGCCGCTGGCGAACAACTATGTGCGCGGATTCAATCAGGATGTTTATTTGGCCAAGATGGACTGGCAACTCGACGCGGCGAACCGCATCGGCTTCCGCTACAACCGCCAGAAATTCACGGGCGTGAACCTGGAAAGTAATGGCGCGAATGTGGCGCAGGAGCACAGCGGCAACAGCCTGGTGACGACTGACTCGTTCACGGTCACACTCAACACGGCCTTTTCGTCGCGCCTGCTCAACGAATTCCGTGCCCAGATCGCGCGAGACCGCGAGCCAGGTTTCGCCAACTCCGACCTTCCCGAAGCGGTCATCACCAATGGCGGCCAGGCGGCGTTGACCATTGGGCGCAACAATTTCAGCCCGCGCGAGACGACCGAGAAGAAGTATCAGTTCATTGACAACGTCTCTTACATCGCGGGCCAGCACAGCTTGAAGGGCGGCGTTGACATCAATCTCGAACGCATCAAGAACTTCTTCCCCGGCTTACAGGGCGCTCAATACAACTTCACGAGCTACGCCAACTTCACTAACAACGTCGTCGCCAGTTTCACGCAGTCCTTCGCCGGCGAAGGCACGTCGGGCTTCACGACGTTCCCCAATTTCAACGAGTACGGCTTCTTTGCCCAAGACGACTGGCGCACGCGCAAGAACCTGACGATCAACTTGGGTGTGCGCTACGACGTGCAGCAGATGAAGCAAGGGCCCACGCGCAATCCGAGCCCCGCGCTGGCCGCCGCAGGCATTGACACCGCGCGCAACAACAACGACCACAACAACGTCGCGCCGCGCTTCGGCTTCGCCTGGAACCCGGCGAAGAGCGACCGGCTGGTGGTGCGCGGCGGCTACGGCCTCTTCTATGGCCGCACGCCGTCCATCGCGCTCGGCACGGCGCACTCCAACAACGGCCTCAATTCGATCGGCATCACGCTGAATAATCCGACCGGCCTCGTCTACCCGTTTCGCTTCAGCAGCCTGGCCGACATTCAAGCGCGCGGCGGACAACCGGCGACACCGAATCTGTTCGTCTTCGAGCGCGATTACCAACAGCCTTACACGATGCAGGGCAGCTTCGGCGTCGAATACGGGTTGACCAACGATCTCTCGGTCAACGCTACCTACCTCTCGGTGCAGGGCCGCCATTTGCAGCGCACACGTGACATCAACTTGCTGCCGCCCGTCGCGACGCCGATTGCCGGTGGCATCGTCCCAACCTTCCTGCGCTATCCGGGCGCGACCAGCCAAACGCGCCCCATCACTGGGTTTGGCCGCATCTCTCAATTCCAGAGCAATGCCAACTCCGGCTACAACGCGCTCGTCCTGC
>JANOWX010000336.1:0-7299 GCA_031418175.1 Acidobacteriota bacterium
CTGATGCCCGCGATAATGGGTTTCACGTCGCCGCCACAATCGCTGCGAATCAGCGGCAGCACTTCTTCGGTCAAATATTCGTCATAACGATTCAACCATTCGATCTTTTCCCACGGTGCGGCGTGCTTGTTCAACAACGCCTGACGATTGACGCTGTTGACCGAATAGACTTTGGCTTTGCCTTGTTCGAGCCACGGCTCAATCGAACCGATCAAATGAAAGCGTTCGTACTCTAAAAAATCCGCCGCCGCCGTCGGCAGCATCAACACGGGCGGGCCGTAATGCCCATAGGCCACAAGCGGCATCTCTTGATTCAAACGCGGACTGTGCCAACTGGTAATGTCTCGACGCATCGGTGCAGGCTCCTGTGTTTATGCGGGTCTGGTGGCAGCGCTGAAATTGCCTGGCTGCTCTTGAATGCGGCGCGATTGTAGAGGTTGGCTCGGCGCGAGCGCAAGCTGGCTTTAACCCAACGCTCGTTGGCTCGGAATCAGCCCGCGAAGTTTTGCGCCATCCGCCCTGCCTGTCATAATGCCGCGCCGCTCAACAATCTTTCACCAATTCGCATTGAGGAGAAACTGCATCATGAAACTTCATACTCTCGCGCTCGGTCTGCTGTTGTGTTTATCCGTTCAACAAGCGCGTGCGCAAAGCCCGTCCGTGCGCGCCAGCATGCTGGTCACCACCGAATGGCTGGCCAAACAACTCAACAATCCCAAAGTCGTCGTGTTGCACGCCGCCGCCGAGCGCAAGCATTACGACGACGGCCACGTGCCTGGCGCGCGCTTCCTTTCAACCAAAGAGATTCTGACTACGCGCAACGGCATCGCCAACGAATTGCCCGCCGTCGCCGACTTGCAAAAAGTCTTTGAAAAGCTCGGCATCGGCGACGAAGCGCGCATCGTCATTTACGGAGAAAACTCCGGCCTGACAGCGGCGCGGGTTTATTTCACGCTCGATTACCTGGGCCACGGCGCGCGCGCGGCCCTACTCGACGGCGGGCTGGAAAAGTGGAAAGCCGAAAAGCGCGCAGTCTCCACCCAAGCCGTCACGCCCACCAGCGCCGCGTTCACCTCGCACGTGCGGCCCAGCGTCAAAGTCGAAGTTGCCGCCGTGCGCGACCTCGCGTGGACAGCCGCCAATCAAGCCGCGCCGAATGTCGCGCTGCTTGACGCGCGTCCGGCCAAACAGTACGAAGGCGAAGACGCGGGCGGCCTCGCGCGCCCCGGCCACATTCCCGGCGCGGCCAGCCTGTACTGGATGCAGCACCTCGCCAGCCCCGAAAACCCTGTGCTTAAACCTGTCGCTGAACTGCGCAAGCTTTACGAAGCGGCGGGCGTCAAACCCGGCCAAACCGTCGTCACCTATTGCCGCACCGGCATGCAGGCGTCGCACTCGTACTTCACCGCGAAGTATCTCGGTTATGACGTGGCACTGTATGACGGATCGTTTAGCGAATGGGTCGGTGTGGAAGGCACTGAAGTGGTAAAGGGGAAAGAGAAGAAGTAAGCGCGCTGGCGTTTGTTGGTCAGCGCAGCAAGCTACGGTTCTTCTTCCTCAAGAATGGTGGCAATGTCCTGTGCGCTGTGGAAGACGTGCAGAATTTCGATGCCGCCTTTCACTGGGCGGTAAAAGATCAGGTATTTTCTGAAGCGCGGAATGAGCGGCCACACGCGCACACCCTGTAACCGGTCAAGCGCTGAGTGCCAACGGTGTCCCAACTCAGGCATCTTTTCCAGCTTTTGAAAGGCCGCGCTGGCAGCTTGCAGAAAGCGCCCCGCCGCGTCGGGGCTGTGTTCCCACAGATAGGCAAAATGATGGATGAGGTCGCGCCGGGCGCGTGGCGTGCGGAGGATCATTCGGCTCGCTTTCGCTGGCGCGACTCGGCCAGCGTTTGCCCTTCGCGCCGGATCTCTTCCCAGTCTGCCGCCGTCAGCGGTTCCGCTTGGCCGCTCTCGATCGCCTCCAGCAAATTGCTGTCAATCTGCGCCCGCAGCCGGCGCGTTTGCTCGCTCTGTAACAGCGCGCGGATGTATTCGCTTTCGGTGTCGTAGCCGCCCGCGACGACCTGTTCGGAGACCCATTGCCTGAGCGGCGTTGGCAGTGAAATGTGGATTGAAGCTCTCATACGCGGAATGTATCGCCCGCTGTATTTAGTGTCAATTTGGCGGTTGTTACGTGCAAGCCAAACGGCAATGGGGTGGACAGCGCGCCAAACGTTTCGCTACGTCAGGCGCGCTGTCCGGTGGCGTGCTCAATTCCCCGCATACTGCGCAGGCAGCGGCTTATCCACTTTCACCTTCGCGGCCCGGTTCGCCAGTTCCCACAGCGTGGCGTAAACGGTGCGTGTGACCTTCTCCATTTTGTCGTAATCAATCCGGTCGGCTTCGTCGTCAACGCCGTGGTAATCAACGTGCACGCCGTCGAAGTAGAAGATGATCGGGATGCCTTTGCGCGCATAGTTGAAATGGTCGCTGCGGAAAAACAGCCGTTCCTTGTCGTTCGGGTCGTCGTATTTGTAATTGAACTTCAGCTTGAGGTAGCCGTTGTTGACCGCTTCGCTGACCTCGCCGAGTTCGCTGCTCATCAGCTTGGAACCGATCACGTGAATCTCGTCGGCCTTGGTCAAGTTCTCGTTGCGCTGGTTGGTGTCGCCCTCTTTTTTGGTGCGGCCGATCATATCAATGTTGAGTTGCGTGACGATCTGCTCAGTCTTAAGCGACAAGGGCAGGTTATTCGTGACGTATTCCGATCCCCACAGGCCCTTCTCCTCGCCCGCGTGCCAGACCAGCAGCACCGAACGTTTCGGGCGCGGGGCCTTGACCAGCGCTTCGGCAATCGCCAGCACCGCCGTCGTGCCGGAGCCGTCGTCATCGGCGCCATTATTGAGCCTATCCTCGTTGCCGATCACACCCGCCGATTCCAAAAAGAGTTTGTAGCGCGACCAGCCATCGGTTTTGCCTTCATCGGATTTGGGCCGCACGCCGACGTGATCGTAATGCGCGCCGACGGCGATGTATTCATTCTTCAAGGTCGGATCGCTGCCTTCCCAAAGGGCCACGACATTTTGCGTTGGCAAGACTTCGAGTTTGCCCACAATGCTCAAGCTGAGTTGCTTGTCGGCATTGAGCGCGAAGCCCGCCGCAAAATCATTGGTCGCCGCCTGCTTCAGGATGGCCGCGCCATCGGTGGCTTCGCCCTGAAAGATGGCGGTCAACAATTTCGCCGAAGCTAATACAGCAGGCAGGCCGTTCGCTTCCTGTGCGCCGCCAATAGTGGTGCGCCCGCCGCCATTCGCTGAACGAGCTATTAATTCCCAACGGCCCAACACGGTGGGATTGGGCACTTGCAACAGACCCTTGGCGCCGTGCGTGCGCGCGTAATTGGCCGCCGTGTCGTAATCCTCGCCCAGCTTGCCTTTCAGATCGCCCGGCTGCACGCCTTTGGGAAATGCGCCATCGGCGACGACCACGATTTTGTCCTTCACGTCCAGCCCCGCGTAGGCGTTGACGTTTTTGGCTTTGACCAGCAGGCCGTGACCCACATAAACCAATTGCCCCTTGGCCGTGCCTTGCGCCGGACGCGGGATGAAATCTTCGCCGAGTTTGTAACTCTGCCCGCCGAATTCAACCTTGGTCTGGCTGGCGTCCAATTGGCCGCGTTGCAGTGTGAAGCCCTGAAAGAACGTCCCGTTGTCGCCTGCCGGTTTGAAACCCCAGCGCGACAGGTTGAAGGCCAGGAACTTCGCCGCCGTGTTCAAGCCGCGCGAAGGCGTGTCGCGCCCTTCCAATTCATCGGCGGCGATGAAGGTTAGGATGTCGCGCATCTGCGCCGCCGTAATCGTTTCGACACCGGCAGGCGCGCTTGCCGTTTTAGCGGGCGCGGCAGCTTTGGTGTCTTTGCGCTGCGCGTGGGAGAGCGGTTGCAACGCCAGGCAGGCCAGCAACAATGACAAACCGAATAGACTAACTCTTCTCACATTTCCTCCAATAGTTCTTTTGGTAATCTGGCAGGAGATCAGGCCAGCCGGTAGTTACAAAATTATGCCAGGGACGTTTGCGGGATGCTTTCGGGGCAATGCTCAACGTTGATTTTTCAACGCTTGGTCGAGCACGTCGGCGCACTCGGCGCTGCGTTCGGCAATGCGGCGGTTCAATGCTTCGTAACGTTCATTCGCCTTGTCCAGTTCATCCGCGATGTGCAGCGCGGCCAGGATGGCGATCTTCAACGAATCGGCGGTCGCCGCGCCACGCGCGATGTCGCGCATATGCTGATCCACCGTGGCGGCCAAGGCTTGGGTGCGGGCGACCTCGCCATCTTCAGGGCGAATCAGATAGCTCTGGCCGAAGATTTCGACTTTGACCGGATGGGGCGGATTCAACTCATTACTTGGCATCTGCGGCTCCCTATTCAGTTAAACCACTGGGGACACGGGGAGCACGGGGAATGCGAAATCAGGGGAAAAGAAATACCGGCCATCGTTCTGGTGTTCCCCGTGTCCCCCGTGTCCCCCGTGGTTCGATTCTACCGTTTCATCTCGTTTTCCATTTCCAGCACCGCCACCGCATCGAGCATCGCTTCAACCTTCAAGCGCAACGAATCGCGCTCGGCCAATAATTTCTGCACCTGAGACTCGGCGCGCTCTTTGTCGCCGATCAATTTGGCGGTCTCGGCGCGCATCAGCACGTTGTCGCGTTCGAGTTGCTCTTTCTCCATGCGCAAGCGGCTGCACAACTCGACGGTGCGATAGATTTTGTCTTCGAGGTGAGAAAACTTCTCCATTCCTGCGCTGGACATGTTTGCGAAGCCCCCAATTGATTGCGGATTGCGGATGGCGGATTGTTGAATCTCCGATTTCAAATCTCAAATTCCCACATCAGAGCACGCGACATTGGGGCGGCACCGCGCGTGTCAGCAAGCGAGGCTCTGACGGTTCAGCCAATGCTGCAAGGTTGACGCGCCGCTTGCTCACGCGCGCGGTACTGTCCCGGCATCAAATCTCCAATTTCAAATCTCAAATACCGGCGGCAAAATCTGCAATCTGCAAGCTGCAATCCACAATCTGCAATCATCTGATTTCCGCGCCGAACGCCGCGCGCAACGCCTGCACGACGCGTTCGTGCGCGGCATTCACTGCTTCATCGGTCAAGGTGCGGTTGGCCGCGCGGTAGCTCAACGACAAGGCCAGCGAATGCTTGCCCGCCGGCAGTTCCTTGCCCGCATACAAATCAAACAGCCGCACGCTGGTCAGTTCGGGAATTTGCAACGCGTGAATCGCCGCTGCCAGCGCGGCAAAATTCACCGTGGTCTCAATCAACAGCGCCACATCGCGCTGCGCCTGCGGGAACTTCGGCAAGGGCCGATAGCGCGCTTCGCTGCGTTCGCTGGCGAGCAAGGCGCCGAAATCGAGTTCCGCCACGAAGACCGGTTGTTTGAATTTGTAACTCGTTGCAATGCGCGGATGAAGCTGGCCCACGCGCCCGCGCGTGTGACCGGCGTGCATTATTAGCGCAGCACGCCCCGTATGCAAATATGCGGGCGCGCTTGCATCAGCTTCCATTGACGTGAATTCCAACCCGCGAATAGACAGCACTTCAGCCAGCGTTTCAACCGCGCCCTTCACCTCATAAAAATCCAGCCGCGTCCCCGCCGCCTGCCAATCATCGGCGTTGCGCGCGCCCGTCGCCACCAAGGCCAGCATCTCCGTTTCAACAGGCCGTTCGTCATCCACACCAGCAAGAGGGTGCGCAAAGCATTTGCCGAATTCAAACAGCCGCACGTTGCGCGTGCCTTGATTGAAATTGCGCGCCAGGGATTCCAGCAAACCGCCCAGCAGATTCGTGCGCATCTGCGCCAATTCCACGTCAATCGGATTGCTCAATTCCACGCGCCCGGCTTCGCTGACCTCGCTGAACAGCGCATCATTCGCCGCGTTGACGAAACTGAAACTCACCGCCTCGTGATAGCCCGCCGCCGTCAGGGCCTGGCGCACGCCGCGCCGTTCGCGTTCGCCCGGCAACAGCGCACCCGCGCCCGCGCTGCCCGGCAAGGTCGTCCGCAATTTATCGTAGCCCTCGATGCGCGCGACCTCTTCGATCAAGTCTTCTTCGATGTTGATGTCAATGCGCCACGTCGGCGCGACGGTTGTCAGCGAATCGCTTGCCACATCCAACTCCGTCGGCATGCCGAGCGCCGTCAGAATGCGCGCGGCCTCATTCAATTCGACCTGCAAACCAGTCAACGCCTGATAGCGCGCGCGCCTGAACGGAATCGCTTGCCGCCCCGCGTGAATAGCGTCTTTGCCCTCTTGCCTAGCTGGATAGACATCCAGCAATTCATCTGAAATCACACCGCCCGCCAACTCGGCAATCAGCCAAGCCGCGCAGTCTGAAGCCACGCCGGCAATCTCAGGATCAGTCCCGCGCTCGAAGCGGTACGACGCCTCTGTCGCCAAGCCCAACGCTTTGGAAGTCGCGCGAATCTGCGCGGGCGCGAAGTAGGCCGCTTCCAACAACACATCCACCGTCTTGTCCGTAATGCCCGAATCTTCGCCGCCCTTGATGCCGCCCAGCGCCACGGGCCGCTCGGCATCGGCGATCACCAGCATCGCGCTGGTCAACGTGCGTTCTTCTTTGTCGAGCGTGATGATCTTTTCGCCTTCAGCCGCGCGGCGCACGATGATGCGTTGACCGCGCAGCATGTCGAAATCAAAGGCGTGCAGCGGCTGCCCCAATTCCAGCATCACGTAGTTGGTGATGTCGGCCACGTTATTCACGCTGCGTTGCCCCATCACTTCCAAGCGTTGAGTGAGCCACTCCGGCGACGGGCCGATCTTCACGCCCTTGATCAAGCGGGCCGTATAGCGCGGACACAACTCCGGCGCGCTGATTTCAACCGAGGTCAACTCCGCCGTCTTTAGCGCCCCGTCGCCCTGTCGCGCCGGCGCGCCATCCTTCTTGCGTAGCGGCGTATTCAAAAGCGCCGCTACCTCGCGCGCCACACCCAGATGCGACAGGCAATCGGGCCGGTTGGAGGTCAGGTCAATTTCCAAAACGGCATCGCTGCCGTGCTCTTCGACGGCATCCACCGCAAGGCCGGCCATCGTCAGCCGTTCGGCCAATTGGCGCGGCGTGATGGCGATGTCCACAAATTCTTTGAGCCAGTTATAGCTGATCTTCATAAGTGCGTTCGTCATTCCTGGGAGCGCAGTCCTTCCAGGCTGCGAGCCGTGATGAGAGACCTTTTTGTCTTCCAAGTGCGCTTTCGACCAAGCCCGCAGCCTGGAAGGACTGCGCTCCC
>JANOWX010000337.1:0-8603 GCA_031418175.1 Acidobacteriota bacterium
GCGCAAACCAGCCCTCCCTCACGGTCGGGCTACTGACACAACTGGCGGCGGCGCACTCACGCCATTTAACAAAATATCCAGCACCGGCTCGACCATTGCGGTCAGCTTGTATTGGTTGTGGCTCAGTATCCAATTCGTCGCCATCTCGTCGAGCGCGCCGAACAGCACTTTGGTGACGATTTGCGGATTGAGCTGGGCGCGAAACAGGCCGCGCCGCTGGCCGTCTTCGATGATCTCGCGGATGACTTTGAAATAGTCGGCCAGGTACGTCGTCGAGAACTGCTCCATGAATTTGGTGGACTGGCGCAATTCGACCTGGAAGACGACGGCCATGTCGCGCTCCTGTTCGAGCAAAGTCAGGTGCAGATGAGCGAAGCGCCGCAACCGTTCGCGCGGGTCTAGCACCTGGGCCAATTCAGAACGGGCGCGGCTCAGGAACTCTTCCATCGTGGTGTTGAAAATCGAACTGAGCAGGTCGTCTTTGTTTTTGAAATACAGATAGACAGTGCCATCGGCGACGCCTGCCGCGCGCGCCACGTCAGCGACCTTGGCGTTGAAATAGCCCGCTTGGGCGAAGACTTTGGCGGCGGCGCGCAAAATGGCGCGCGCTTTTTCGGCGCGCCCGTTGCGCTCTTTCGTCACTGCCGGGGCTGCCGCTGCAAGAGCGGAATGGCTGGCAAGTTTGCGGTGTGCTTGGGTCATCAGTGCTGGCGGAAAGTTGGGTTGATGGGGGAGAACTGAATGAGCATTCATTCAGCGCGCGCATCTTACGCGACGCTGCGCGGGGCGCGCAAGACTGGGCCGAAAATCCTGCTGAGCGGCGGAAACCCCTGAAAATAAAGGCAAAGCTTTCTTGCGTGACGAAAAACGTTCGTGCTATCGTGCGCCGCGTTGTCGGCGCTTTTCCCCACACTCCGACGTTGCGACACATTTCAGCTAGCTAAAAACAGCGGGTGGCGAACAAGCTGTTCAGCAGTTTTTTTTGCGCACAAAACGTTTGCCGATCACGCCGCCTGCCAATGCGTTCCCAGGGCGGCCTCTTGATGGTTTAGTTTGCCTGAAATTTCAACCTGCTTTATTGGCGGCGCCGCTTTCCCCAGATGCCGCCACAACCCACGGGAATGCTTAACCCATGAGACCAACATCTTCCTACATGCGCGAAACCGAAGCGCTCGCCCAATTGGAATTCAGCCGTTATTTTGACCGGGCGACGTTGCAGCAACTGGCGGGCTTTGTCACGCTCAGCACGCATACGCGCCGGGGCGTGATTTACCGCATGGGCGATGACCGCGACGCCGTTTACGGCCTGGTCAACGGCCACATCAAACTCACGCGCGAAGACGCCCTCGGCAACCGCGTGTTGCTCGAAATCCTGGCGCCCGGCACGGTCTTTGGCGAAGACGCCCTGTTTGCCGCGGGCAAACGCATTCGCACGGCCCTGGCCCACGATATGGTGACGATTGTGCGGTTGGGGCGCGCCGATGTAATGCGCCTGATGGCCGAGTTCCCGCGCTTGAACGAATACTTCTTCCGCCTGATCGGTGACCGGCTGTTGCGCGCCGAAGAGCGCATCTGCGACCTTTCGCTGGACGGCATCTCCAGCCGCCTGGCCAAAGTGCTGCTCGATTTAGCCGGGCGTTACGGCGTGGCGCAGGAAGGCGGGCGTCGCTTGATTAGTTTGCGCATCCCGCACCGCGAACTGGCCGATCTGGTCGGCAGCACGCGTGAATCCGTCACCATGCACCTCAACGACCTGCGCCGCCGCGCAGTGGTCGAATTCAGCAACCGCCGCATTCTCATTCACGACATCGCCGCGCTCACCGCCCAAACCCAAGCCCAACCGCGCCGCCAGGAAGCGGCAGAAGCCGATGAAGGCGAGGATGAATAATTGCGGAATTCAGTCCTGGGTGCGCAGTCCTTCCAGGCTGCGGGCCGTGGCGAAGTGCTCCTTGGTTTTCCAAAGCGTCTTCCAGCCAAGCACGCAGGCTGGAAGCACTGCGCTCCCAGGGGGTGAGTAGTTACTTTTTTAATCCGCATTCCGCATTCCGCATTCCGCATTCAAATCGCTTGGCACTTACCATCCATCTGCATACACTGCGGTCATGGCTCCCAAACGTCAGGCTGCAACGCCAGCAACGAAACTCAACAGTAAACCCAAAAAGATTGCCGTCGTCACCGGCGGCGGCGATTGTCCCGGCTTGAACGCCGTCATTCGCGCGGTCGTGCTCGGCGCGCTCAACCGTGGCTGGGAGGTCTATGGCATCGAGCGCGGCTTTGAAGGCCTCCTGCACAAGAAGCGCGTCATCGGCATGGATGCGCAAACCGTGCGCGGCATCATCCACACGGGCGGCACGATTCTAGGCACCACCAATCGCGGCAATCCCTTTCAATGGACGGTCAAGGAAAACGGCAAGACCAAAACCGTGGACGTCTCGGACAAAGTCATCAAACGTTTCAAACGCCTGGGCCTCGACGCCATGATCGTCATCGGCGGCGACGGCACGCTCAGCATTGCCGCGCGGCTGGCGGCGCGCGGCATCCCCGTCATCGGCGTGCCCAAAACGATTGATAACGATCTGGCCGACACCGAATTGACCTTCGGCTTCAGCACCGCCATCACCACCGCCACCGAAGCGATTGACAAACTGCACGCCACCGCCGCCTCGCACGAACGCGTCATGGTCGTCGAAGTCATGGGCCGCAATGCCGGCTGGATCGCCCTTTACGCCGGGGTCGCGGGCGGCGCCGATGTGATTCTGCTGCCCGAAATCCCGTTCAATTACGCCGCCATCGCTAAAAAGATTCACGACCGCTGGCGCCACAAACGCAACTTCGCCATCATCGTCGCCGCCGAAGGCGCGCGCCCCACCGGCGGCGCATTGACCTATCAGGTTATCGAAGCGGGCCAGGAACCGCGTTTGGGCGGCATCGCCGAACTGGTCGCGCGCGAATTGCACCGCCTGACCAAACGTGAAACGCGGGCGCTGGTGTTGGGCCATCTGCAACGCGGCGGCATGCCCACGCCCGCCGACCGCTTGCTCTCGACCCGCTTCGGCGCGGCGGCGGTGCGCGCCGTTGAACGCGGCGAAAAGAATTGCATGGTCGCCCTGCAATCCTCGTCCATCATCACCGTCCCGCTCGAAGAAGCGATCAGCAAAACGAAATTTGTCCCGCTCGATTCCGACGTGATCCAGTCCGCGCGCGAATTGGGCATTTCATTCGGCGATGAGTGAAGGCGGACGCTCCCAGGTGATTCATTAATCCGCCGCCCACCCACGCCCGGCTATGCTAAGCTTTCGCCCGCGAGACAAACATACAATCATCCACTCACCCAACCCCGTACCCATCCGCTGCTGTCGCATACAGCAAGGTTCCTTTTCAAATCGGAGGCAGTTTATGAACCGCATTTCTCTCTCTCTGTTGAGTGTGGCGCTGGCATTCTGTTTGAGCACGAGCGCCCAGGCGCAAGCGAACAATTTGATCCTTTCCAAAGACACCGGCGGCATCCTCACGCGCACGGCGCTGGGCTGGACGTTGCGCGCCAATCCGAGTTGCGATCAGGCGGGCGAGGCCTTCCCCGACGGCAGCCGCTTGATGTCTGAAGACCTGACCTTCGCCACCGACGCCAACGGTTTGGGGACGGTGCAGGGCACGGTGCAAATCTTTGCGCCGGATGGCCGCATCCTGCAGGTGCTGACGCTGCGCGGGACGGTCGGGTTGAATGCGCGCCGCGACGCCGACAAGGAATGCCGCACCGGCCACATCGAAGCGCAGTTGGAACCGGTGCCGACCTTTGCCGCGCCGACCATCCCGCAAATCGCGCGGGCGACGCTCTCGGCGGATATTGATCCGCGCGTGGCCGGGCCGCTGCCCACTTATCGCGCCAAGCTTGATGGCGTGGTGACGTTGCCGCCCAACCCCACGCCGGGCCGGGGCGTGACGATCAATCCTGACAAGAACACCTACGGCGAAGCTGAAACGATCACGGCCACGATCTTCAACGGCACGAATCAGCCGATTACGGCGTTTGATCTGAAATCATATTGCTCCATCGTCAACTTGCAGCGGCAGGAAGGCGAAAAGTGGGCGACCGTCGGCGAATGTTTTTTGAAGCGCATCGCTTTCCCGACGATGCTGGGCGCGGGTGAAACGCTGCGCGTCGTGTTGCAGCCGGGCGAAAACGCCAATGCGCTCAAAATGCCGGGCCAGTATCGGTTGGTGTTTGAATACTACCTGGGCGCGCTCACCACGCCTTCGACCGCGCCCAGCGATTTGCTGCGCACGACTTCGCCAACCTTCAGGGTGAGCGGGATGCCGACGCGCCAGAGCGTCAAGCTGATGTTGGATAGCGTGCCGCAATTCGTTGGGCAAGGCTTTGTCGCGCGCATCATCAACGACACCGACCTGCCGCTTCAGACCTCCGATCACAAGACCCAGTGCACCGTCTTCGACGTGCAACGCCGCGAAGCCAACGGCACGTGGACGAACGTCGCGCCCTGTCCGCTGGCCTCACCGACCAAACTCATTCGCATCGGGCCGCGCCAGAGTTATGTCGTGAAATTGCCGGATAGCCAGTTTGGACTCTATCCGGCGGGCGCCTACCGGCTGGAATTGAACTATCAGACGCTCATCAATGAGCAGACGCTGGGGGCGAATACCTTGCTCTATACGCCCGAATTTACGTTGCGCGATAAGCAGTGAAGCCCTGGGTACGCACCGCTTCCAGCGTGCGGTCTCGGCGAGGGAGGTTATCCTTCCGGCAGGAAAAGATCTGATGCCGAGTCCGCACGCTGGAAGCGGTGCGTACCCAGGTCAGAATTCAAACCGCAGCCCCAGCCGCATCGTGCGCGGCTTGACCGTGCGCGGCGGCACCAGGAAATTGCCCAGACTGCTCGGATTGAAATTGACGAACTCCGCGCCAAAGCTGAAGACCGTCGCATTGAGTGGATTGAAGGCTTCGAGTTGCCAGGTCAGGCGGCGCTTCTCGGCCAATTGAAACTCACGTGACAGCCGCAGATTCAATGTATGCGTGCGCGGCCCGCGCCCGGCATTGCGCGCCAAATTGCCCGCCGTACCGAGCGTCGGCAATGACAACGACTCAGCCACTCCATTCGCCAACGGCTGATTGGCGCGCCGCCATTGCAACACGTCAGCCTTGCCGCTGAAATTGGGCCGGTCGGTATTCACGTCATCCAGATTGCGGTCGTTGCCGCTGGAACCGAGGCTGATGTTGAAGGGCCGCGCCGAGCTGAAATTCAGCGTCCCTGCCAGCGTCAAGCGCGCCAGCCAGTTCGGCAATTGATAGTAACTGCTCACCACCGCGCGGTGCCGCGCATCCAACGCGCTCAAGGCCCGTTCGCGCCGGAAATCGCCGACGACCAGCGGCGACGAAGTGTTGAGCGTGCCGTCATCAATCAATTTGCTCAGCGTGTAAGACGCGCGCAACGAGCCGCGCTTAGTGAGGCGTTGCTGCACTTCAAAACTGACGCCGTGATAGGCGCCGTTGCCCAGCGCTTGTAACTCTTCGACCTGAGTCAAGGCCGGATTCGGGCGCAAGTCGCGCAAGGCCGCCAGTGCTGAGCGATAGCTGCCCGCCGCATTGCTGGTCGAAGGGTTGTTCAAGCCGAACAGCACGAACGAGCGGCCCGCTTCGCTAAAGGTGCGGCTGGTCGTCGCGCTCAGATCGAAGCGCACGTTGTCGGCATTGCCCGTCGTCGTGATGGGCCGCAGCCCGGTTTGCGCATTCACGCGATTGTCGAAATCGCGCGACGTGAGATAAGCCGTGAAATCGCGGAATCCCGTTGGTAGCCGCGCCGCATTCGCATTGATCTCGCGCCACAGATGCGCGCCGCGATTGAAGACGTAGTTGACCTCCAGCTTCGTCCCGCGCCGCAACTCGCGTTCGAGGCCGAGCGAAGCCTGATAGCTTTCGGGGATGCGAAAGTCCTTGCTCAGTCGCCGCAAGAAGCCCGCCTCGCGCACGCCCAACTGCGTCACACGCACATCGCCCGCCGCCAGCACCGTGGGGAATTTCAATTCGGTCAGCAAACGTTCCGCCGCCAAGTTGTTCGTGTCCACCAGCAACGCATTCGAGGTCAGCGTGTAATCGTCCAGCGTGCGCAGCAGCGCGCGGTTGTAAAAGATGCCGTAGCCCGCGCGCACCGCCATTCGATGCGAACCGCGCGGCGCCCAAGCCAGCGCCACGCGCGGCCCGATGTTGTTGCGGTCTTTCAGTATCGTTTCGTTGTCCCAACGCACACCGAACGAAAAGGTCAGTTGCTGCCGCACACGCCAGTCGTCTTGCGCAAACAGCCCCGTGTAGGTGTTGCGCAATTCCGACGTAGTGTTGAACCGATGCTCGTACCGCGCCGGTTTGTTCGCCAGAAAATCGCCGACCGAAGCAAACCTGAACGTACCGGTCGCGTCGCTCAGATCAACAAAGCGCGAACGAATCGCTTGCACATCCACGCCCGCGCGCACGGTGTGGCCGCCGCGCGAATAGCTGAGCGTGTCTTGCGCCTGCCAGCGCACCTCGCGCCGTTCCTGGCCGCCCGTGTTGCTGGAACCGGCCAGCAGGTTGCCGGTGCGTGTGAGCGCGTTGTCGCTCGTATCGCCGATCACATCACGCGGATCGTCAATGTCTATCAGCACGACGGGTTGCGTGCCCGGCGGCGCATCGTTGGGCAACAGCCGCGAGAATTGAAAGCGCGCGTTGTTGACCAGCCTTGGCGAGAAGATGAAATCATCGCCGAAGGCCAGGCCGACGCTGTTGCGCCCGGTCGCGCGCAACGTGTCGAGCGTGCGCCGTTCGCCAGGGAAGCCGCGCTCGTCACGATTGCGCGCCAGCGTCACCAAAGAGAACGCACTGTGCGTGCCGCTGAAATGCGCGTCCGTGCGCACTTGCAGCGTATGCGCCCGGCGCGGCGTTGTGATGCGTTCATCATACAGCCCGACCGCCGCGCCATCGTTGACGATGATGCTCTTGCCGGTGCGGTCTTTGGCGGTGAAGCCCAGATTCGCGCCGTTCGGTTTCGGCAAGGCGAAGGCTGGATTCGCGGCCAACGGCAGCAGCGCCGCGATGTCCGCGCGGTCATACACGTTGTCGTATTCGTAGGTCGCAAAGAAAAACAGCTTGTCTTTCTTCAGCGGCCCGCCAAAGCTCGCGCCCGGATTGTGATTTTGAAAGGGCAGCCGGAAGCCGCGCGCAGGATCGGCGTTGCGGCGGTAGGCATTGGCATTCAAGCTTTCGTCGCGGAAGTAGTAAAAGCCGCGCCCGCGCCATTGATTCGCGCCGCCGCGCAAACGCAAGTTGATGCGCCCGCCCGACGCGCGGCCATATTCCGCCGAAAACTGATTGGTGACGACCTGCACCTCTTCGACGGCGTCCATTGTGGGCACAAAGCGTTCGCGCGCGCTGCGGTCGTCGTTGTTGTCCAAACCCTCGATCGTCAGATTGTTTGAAAAGGCCGTGCCGCCGTTCAGGCTGAACATGCCCGACTCTTCGGGCGTGCGGCCGAAGCCGTCCTTGCGGTCACCTTCGGCCAAATCGCGGTCGGTGAAAGCGGGCGCGCCCACGCCGGGCAGCAGATAAATCAGATCGAAGATGTTGCGCGTCTCGACCGGCAATTCGTCAACGTGCGCGCGGTTGAGCGTGCCGCCTACGATGGTGCGTGTGGTGTCCACCTGCGTCTCGCCGGCAGCGGCGCTGATGGTGAGTTCCTCGGCGACCTGCGCGGGGTTGAGCGCGAAGTTGCGGCGCAAGGTCTGGCCCGCGCTGGTTTGAATGCCCTGGTAAACGACGGTCTGAAAGCCCTGCGCGACGATGCGCAATTCATACACGCCCGGCAGCAGCGTGTTGAACCGGAAGCTGCCATCCGCCTTGCTGGCAGCGGTGCGTTGCTGGCCGGTGTTGATTTGTTTGAGCGTGACGCTGGCCGCCGGAATGACGCCGCCATTGGCGTCGGTGAGGCGGCCTTCGATCACGGCGTGATCGAGGTCGTCAAGATGAAAGGCAAAAACGGGCGCTGCGCAAAGCAGTAACACGAGTGACAACAGGCGGAGCATAAACACCTCGCTGGGTTGGTGTCGGCTGTAAACAGTCGGCTATTGGTTAAGTGCTTGATGGAATGCTGAATGTGCCGGGGCCGCAATCGTCAAGCGCGGTTGCAGCGGGGCGGATGATAGCGCAACGGCTGGATGGTGAAAAGGGCGTTTGGGCAAAACTCAGGCGCGTTTTTTTCGTGCGTGCGCCCGCTGTTTTCCGGTTGCCGTGAGCCGGTATTTTTGCTTGCTGCTCGTGGGCTTATCCGGAATGGTCATTTCAATGACGCCGGCCTCCAACGCTGGGAGCAGGTAAGCCTGGGCAAAGTGCATTCTGTCCTTCAGCGTCAACGCATTCATCAGTTCGGTGCGCGACATCTCGTACGTCACGGCTTCCATGACTTGCTGCACGTGCGGGGTAACTTGCGGGGCAACTTGCGGGGTAACTTGCGGGGTGACTTCCACGGTGGCTGCCGCCACGGGCCGCTGGACTATGGAGGTAAGCTGTTCTCCGGTCACCGTGCGCCGGTATTTTTGTTTGCTGCTGGTTGGCTTATCCGGAA
>JANOWX010000338.1:0-4885 GCA_031418175.1 Acidobacteriota bacterium
GCGTCCGCTAGGCTCGCTCGGTCGGCACAAAGCGCGCGTCCGGCAAGTTGTTTATTCGCCCGACAGCCAACAGGTCGCCAGCATCAGCGACGACAAAACGATCAAACTTTGGGATGTGAGTTGGCGGCGTCACCTGCCCGGCTTCTTGCGCCATGAGGCAGAAGTCGGTACGCACACCGCGCCCGTGTTAGCGCTCGCGTTTTCGCCCGACGGCGCGCAATTGGTTTCCGGCGAACACGATAAATCGGTGCGGCTTTACACGCGGCGGCGCACTTTGGTTGGCTGGCGCTTGGATTGAAGCCGAGGCGCGACAAAGCCTGCCAGCCTTGCCCAGCAATGCTCAACCCAACGTCAGCCGTCAGTTTGAGCATTGCTGTCGGCACGCCGACATACCGGCTAACGTACTGATTTTAGAAAGGAATCTCGTCGTCGTTCGGCGGCGCGTCGTCGTGCTGGTCGGCGGCGGGTTGCGGACGGGCAGCCGGTTTGGTTTGCCCGCCAGATTGAGAGGACGGCGCGGCGGAAGTTCCGCCACCGCCGAACTCATCGCCTTTGGCGCCGAGAAAGTGAAAGTCGGTGGCAGTGACTTCCAGTGTCGTGCGGCGCGTGCCGTCCTGTGCGGTGTATTCGTTCGTTCTGAGTCGGCCTTCGACGTAAAGCTGTTTGCCTTTCGTCAGGTATTGGTTGGCAGTTTCGCCGCGTTTGCCCCAGATGGTGACGCGGAACCAGGTCGTCTGATCCTGAAATTCGCCGGCTTGGTCTTTGCGCCGTTCGGTCGTGGCGACCGAGAAGCTGCACACCGCGTCGCCATTGGGCATGTAGCGGATAGTCGGGTCTTGGCCCAAGTATCCGACGAGGATGATTTTGTTGAAGGATGCCATTGCGTTCTCTCCGTTCCTAAGTTAGAGGTTGAAGGGTTGCGCTGAGTCTTTAGGGCGTGGGTTTGCCACTCCTGACTCGGCTGTTGGGTTTACTGGGCGGCTGGGCCGGAGCCGTCAAGCTTTCGCCCAGCCGGGTTAACTCTTGCGACGCTTGGGTGGCCTCGGGGGCCGTAGGGAACTGCGCGATTACCGTGCGTAAGGCGTTCACGCCTTCTTCACGGCGTTCAAGTTGGAGCAGCAACACACCTTTCTTAAACGTGGCGGATGCTGCGCGGTCTGTTCGGGGATAGTCAATCAGCAGGCGCTCGTATTCGCGCAAGGCCTCGACAGCCTTGCCTTGGGCGTTCAGACTTTCAGCGATCCAAAAGAGGGCATTATCGGCGGCTTCCGTTTGGCCATAGCCGTCAAGATAGCGGCGGAAATTGGCAATCGCTTGATCGTACTTGCCCTGGCTAAACTGGTTATAGGCAAATGAGTAAAGCTGTTCAGGGCCGGTGATCGTCGGCACTGCATCGGCCTGTTTCTTCTCGCGCTCGCGCTGCTCTTCATTTACCGATTCGATGCGGCGTTGATATTGTTCGACAGTCCCGCGCAGCCCTTGAACCTGTTGACCCAGTTGATTGAATTTCTGTTCGTTGGCCGTCAGTTGTTCGATGATTTTGTTGAGGCGGGCATTGGTGCCGGCCAGATTGTTGGTTTGCGAAGTTTGCGTCGCCTTGAATGACTCTTCGATGCCAGCCAGGATGCGCTGCGAGCCGTCGGATGAATCGGCGAGCTTTTGCAAGGCGGCATTGGATTGGCCTTGGCCCTTATCGAGTGATTCTTGCAAGTCCCGCAGTTGGCGTTGCAGCACGAGCACTTCGCCCTGCAAGCGGATAATCAATTCTTTTTCTCCGCTGGCCGGAGAACTGGCGCCCAAAAGGACGACCAACGCTGATACTAAAATCCATGGCGCGTGTTCTTTCATATTCCCTCACTCCTGTGACTACTATGTGTTTGATTGATGGACAGCTTCTAAATCAGGGGGTAAAAGATTTTTGCCAGACGGCGGCCAGTATAATCGCTCTGAAGGGTTGCGTAAATGGTTTGTCTCGTTTATGAAAAGAACCTACCAAATGAACTGACAAAATGATGCTGGATTTGTGCGGACCCCTTGGTTAGTGGTGTAGAGCAACAGTGGTGCAGATCAACAAAGGAGAACATCCACGACAATCTAACCATGCTCAAATTACTGAATATCTCCAACCTTGCAGTCGTAGACAGCTTACAAATCGAATTCGGCAGCGGCCTCAACATTCTGAGCGGGGAAACCGGCTCCGGCAAATCCATTGTCATTGATGCACTGGGCATTCTCTCTGGCAATCGCGTCACCCAAGACTTCATTCGCACCGGTGAAGACCGCGCGTTTGTCGAAGGTGTGTTTGAAATTCCAAGCAATAAACCGCTCTTGGCTTTGCTCTCCGCAGCCGGAATTGAGATTGATGAAGATGAAATTGTCATCAAGCGTGAACTCACCTCCAGCGGGCGTGGGCGTATCTTCGTCAACAACCAGTCCGCGACCATCACGCTGCTAAAGCAGATACAGCCACACATCATTGACATTCACGGCCAGGGCGATCAGCAGAGCCTGCTGGCGGCGGAAAACCATCTGAAAATTTTCGATTCGTTCAGTAATGCCGGCAAGCTGAGACAAGCGGTTGAAGCGGCGTATGAGCAGATTCTCGGCTTGGTGGGCGAACTGGATGCCTCGCAACGCTCAGAATCCGAGCGCCTGCAACTGCTTGACCTGCTCGAATACCAAATCAAGGAGATCAAGAAAGCCGGTTTGGTTCCGAACGAAGATGTCACCCTGGAGCAAGAGCGGAATATACTGGCCAATGCTGAGCGCCTGGCCACGCTCTGCGATGAGTCCTACAGCATTCTCTATGACAACGAAGCCTCGGCTTTGGCGCAACTCAGCCACGCCCAGCGCCGCCTGGATGAACTCGCGCAAGTAGACGCCACCTTTGCCGCACAACGCGAGCAGTTGATCAGCGTAAAGTATGTCTTGGAAGATGTCGCTTATTTTATAAGAGGTTATGCTGATTCAGTTGAAGCATCGCCTGAGCGATTGCGGGCTGTCGAAGAGCGCCTGGTCGAGATTGACCGGCTGAAGCGGAAATATGGCGGGTCAGTTGATGCGGTGCTCGAAACCTACTCCACACTCGAAGCCAAGTATGCCGGCTTAACGAATAACGAGGCCAGAGCCCAAGGTCTGATAGACGAGATCAAATCTGTCTTGAAAACATATCGCGCCGCTGCCGATAAGCTGAGTGAACAACGCAAGGCTAACACAAAGAAATTTGAGAGGTTATCGGCGAGTGAGTTAGCTCAAGTAGCACTTGAGCACGCCCAATTCAAGGTCAGGTTTGACACGCCGGGCATGGCCGACTTGATTGAACGCCTCAATGGCCTTAGTCCGGGTTTGGCCGCAGGAGGGTCAATCAGCCGCTACGGGCAAGAAGCCGTTGAGTTCTATTTTTCAGCCAACACGGGCGAGGAACTACGGCCGTTGCGTGACGTCGCATCCGGCGGCGAACTCTCAAGGTTGATGCTGGTGTTGAAAACGATCATTGCGCCGACCCAATTCCCGCGCACCTTGATTTTCGATGAGATTGACACGGGGATCGGCGGGCGCGTCGCCGATGCCGTTGGGTTGCGTTTGAAAAAGCTCGCGGCGACCAATCAGGTTCTTTGTGTTACCCATCAGGCCCAAATTGCGCGCTATGCCGATACCCATTTTTTAGTCAGTAAAGAGGTGGGTGACAAGCGCACTAAAACTTCGGTGGACGGCCTTGATCAACACGGCAGGGTCGAAGAACTGGCACGCATGTTGGCCGGCAATGAAATAACCCAGACGGCTAAAAAGCACGCGCGTGAGTTATTGAAGTCGCGTTGAGGCGCACGCGCGTTGCCAGATCGAATTTGGTTTTGCATAATCGCGGCGAACTGATCTCACGCGCTTCACAGGTCTAAATCATGAAGAAGCTTTATCTGGAAACATACGGCTGCCAAATGAACGTGCACGACAGCGAGAAAGCTGTCTTCGCCTTGACTGGCGCTGGTTATGAACTGACCGAGCAAGCCGCCGATGCCGATCTGATTTTGCTCAACACCTGTATGGTCAGAGAAAAGGCCGCCCGCAAGGTCTTCGACCGTATTGGCGCGTTGAAGTCCGCACGGCGCAAACATCCCACGAAAAAGACTCTTCCGATTTTTGGCGTGATGGGTTGTGTGGCGCAGGCCGAAGCGGATCGCCTCTTTGAACGCAGCCAGGACGTTCGTCTAGTGCTCGGCACGCAGGCCATCGGCAAATTGCCTGAACTGATTGGTCAGTTGGAACAAGGCTTCCCGCGCGCCATTGATGTGCGCTTGAGCAAAGACGCTGAGTTTTTTGAATTGCAGGCCGAATCGCGCCGCACTGAACACATTGCCTACATCACGATTACCGAAGGCTGCAACAAATTCTGCTCTTTCTGCATTGTGCCATTCACGCGCGGGCGCGAACGCAGCCGCACCGCCGACAGCATCGTTGAAGAAGCGAGGCAGTTGGCGCAGCAGGGCTACAAAGAGGTTCATCTGCTGGGACAGAACGTAAATAGTTACGGCCTGAGCGGGCGTCTGACCAATCCTTTCGTCAAAAAAGATCAGCCGCTGCCTGAAGATCAAATCACGTTTGCCCGCTTGCTTGAGCGCGTAGCCAAAGAAAGCGGTCTGCCGCGCATTAAGTTCACCACCTCCTACCCGCGCGATTTTGGCGCCGACATCGTTTCGGTGATCGAAGCGCACGAGAACCTTTGCAAATGGATTCATCTGCCGGTGCAATCTGGCAGTGATCGCGTCTTGCGCGCGATGCGGCGTGGCTATACGCGCAGCGGCTATTTGGAGAAGCTGGCCTTGCTGCGCAACTCCAAACTCGATTTTTCAATCACGGGCGATCTGATCGTGGGCTTCCCGGGCGAGAC
>JANOWX010000339.1:0-4898 GCA_031418175.1 Acidobacteriota bacterium
CGCGCTATGCCCACATGTCGCGCATTGACGCCCAAGTCGGCGATCACGTGTCGCGCAACAAACCCCTGGGCGCGGTGGGTAGCACGGGCCGTTCGACCGCCCCGCACTGCCATTACGAAGTGCGCTTGCAAGATCGCCCGGTCAATCCGATGAGCTATGTGGCGACGGCGCTGCGCTAGTTCGACCGGCAAATGGAATTCAAAAGGGCGGCTCAAAGCATGAGCCGCCCTTTTTGTTTTTTATGTCGAATCATTAGCGCCGCAACCGCATGTGCTCTTTCAAAAGGCAGCGATCCATCACGACCAGCAACCCCGCCTCCAACGCACGCTGCGCGGCGGCTTCGTCAATCACGCCTTCCTGCAACCAGACGGCTTTGGCGTCCAGCGCAATTGCTTCATCCACGACGGTGCCCGCGTCTTCTGAACGGCGGAAGATGTTGACCAATTCGAGCGGCCCCGGCAGTTCGCGCAAATTGGCGTAGGCCTTTTCGCCCAGCACTTCGGCTTCGTTCGGATTGACCGGGATGATGCGGTAGCCGTGTTGTTGCATGTAACGCGCAACGCCATAACTGGGCCGTATGGGATTGGAAGATAGGCCCGCCACGGCGATGTTTTTATATTCAGCGAGAATGCTTGCGATGACCGACGGTTCGTTGATTTTCATTGTGTTTCAAGCGTGGAAGTAAAAATCAGATGGCGCTGGCGCAAGGTGTCCGGCGCAACCGCATCATAGCCGATAACCTGGCAAGTCATGACACAAGCCCGCTCAACCCATCAGAACCTCGCGCTTGAACTCCGGCCCACCTTCGTGCTATTTGATGTGACCTTTCGCGGCCCTTGGCTAAAGCAATCACGCACAATGCAGCTTGAAACCGGGTCGCACAATGCTGTTCCGATTGGATATTTATGGCGAAATCATTAGTTATCGTAGAGTCACCTTCCAAAGCAAAAACCATCAACAAATACCTGGGCAAAGATTTCAAAGTGCTGGCGTCGGTCGGCCACGTCAAAGATTTGCCGAAGAAAGGCCTCGGCGTTGATCTCGAAAACGACTTCGAACCAACCTATGAAGTCATGCCCGGCAAAGAGAAAGTCGTTCGTGAAATCAAAGAGGCCGCCAAAGACGCCGAGACCGTTTACATCGCGACTGACCCGGATCGCGAAGGCGAGGCCATCGGCTTCCATCTGGCCGAGATCGTCACCAGCGGACGCGGGCAGAGCAAGAAGCCGATCTTCCGCGTGATGTTCAACGAGATCACCAAGACTGCGGTGCAGGATGCGTTCAAACAGCCGGGGCAGATTGACCAGGATTTGGTTGACGCGCAACAGGCGCGCCGCGTGCTCGACCGCATCGTCGGTTACAAAGTCAGCCCGCTGCTGTGGGACAAAGTGCGGCGCGGCCTTTCGGCCGGGCGCGTGCAAACCGTCGCCGTGCGGCTGGTGGTCGAACGCGAGCGCGAGATTCAGGCCTTCGTCAAAACCGAATACTGGTCGGTCATCGCCAACCTCTCGGCGCAACTGCCGCCCGCCTTTGACGCGCGGCTTTACAAGATTCTAGACAAGGCCGTGAAGACCGCTGGCTTTGACGACGGCGTCAAAAAGACCGAAGTCCACATCACCGACGAGGGCATGGCCCAGCAAATCCTCGACGAACTCAACGGCGCGCAATACATCGTCAGCGAGGTTTCAACCAAAGAGAAGAAGCGCAATCCGGTGCCGCCCTTCATCACCTCGAAGCTGCAACAGGAAGCCTCGCGCAAGCTGCGTTTTACGGCCAAGCGCACGATGCAACTGGCGCAAAAACTTTACGAAGGAAAAGACCTGGGCAGCGAGGGCGCGGTCGGCTTGATCACTTATATGCGTACCGATTCGACGCGCGTGGCCGAGAGCGCGCTGGGCGAGGTGCGCGACTTCATCGGCAAACAGTACGGGCCGAATTACCTGCCCGAAAAGGCGATTCACTACCGCTCCAAAAAAGACGCGCAGGACGCGCACGAAGCCATCCGCCCGACTGCGGCGGAACGCACGCCGGACAGCGTTGCGCCGTATTTGGACAAAGACGAATTGGCGCTCTACCGCCTGATCTGGCAGCGCTTCCTGGCGTCGCAGATGATGCCGGCGATCTTCGACCAGACGACGATTGATATTGCGGCGGGCGAAAAGTATCTCTTCCGCGCGACCGGCTCGGTGCTCAAATTCGACGGCTTCCTGGCCGTTTACGAAGAAGGCAAGGACGAGAAGGACGACGAAGACGCCGAGCGCGCGGCCAAGCTGCCGAAGGTCGAGAAGGGCGAGCACCTGAAGCTCAATTCGCTCACGCCCAACCAGCATTTCACCGAACCGCCGCCGCGTTACACCGAAGCCACGCTGGTCAAGGCGCTCGAAGAAAAAGGCATCGGGCGGCCTTCGACCTACGCTTCGATCATGTCTGTGATTCAAGACCGCGAGTACGTCGAGAAGAAGGAGAATAAATTCTCGCCGACCGATTTGGGCACGCTGGTCAACGATCTGCTGGTCGAGAGTTTTGCCGAACTGTTCAACATCGCTTACACCGCGCAGATGGAAGCCAATCTGGACGAGGTCGAAGACGGCAAGCTGAAATGGACGCAGGCGCTGCACGGCTTTTACGACAAGTTCACCGTTGACCTGAAGAAGGCGCAGGAACACATGCGCGACGTCAAACGCCAGGAGATCATCACCGACGAAGTCTGCGATAAATGCGGCTCGAAGCTGGCGATCAAGTTCGGACGCTTCGGCCAGTTCCTCGCCTGCACCAATTACCCCGAATGCAAAAACACGCGTGAAATCGCCAAACCGGCGAACGGCAATGGCGAAGCGACCGCCGCCGATGCCGAGAATCCTTATGCCAACGAGACCTGCGAGAATTGCAGCAAGCCGATGACGCTCAAGAAAGGGCGCTTCGGCCAGTTCCTAGCCTGCACCGGCTACCCAGATTGCAAGACGACGCGCAAGATCACCAAGACCGGCGCGGTCGCGGCAGCGCCTGTTTTGATTGACGCTTTCTGCCCGGATTGCGCTTCGCAACTGGCCGTGCGGCAGGGGCCATATGGCGAATTCACTGCCTGTTCGCGTTATCCTGAATGTAAGTACATCAAACGCGAAACGACCGGCGTCGCCTGCCCGCGCGCGGGTTGCAAAGGCGAAATCCTGGTCAAGAAATCGAAGCGCGGCAAAATGTTTTATGGCTGTTCGGAGTATCCGAAGTGCGACGCCGTTTACTGGGACAAGCCGGTCATCGAAGCCTGTCCGCAATGCAACGCGCCCTTCGTGCTGGAAAAATACAACGCCAAGAAGGACGAAACGATCAAGCATTGCGCGCAGGAAGGCTGCGATTACACGAGCGGCGACGCGCCGCCGCCAACGGCCAAGGCCAAACCCAAAACGGCTAAAGCGGCAAGCAAACGTCCGGCTAAAGCGGCGGCGAGTGAATAACAAACTGGCTGGTTGGCCGGGCTGGCAAAAACGCCAAGGGCCCGCGCGAAGTTGCTACTCCGCGCGGGCCCTTGGCGTTTCTGTGTTTGAGGCCCTCAGCCTCTTTCAGCATAGGCCCGTAACGCTGCTGTCTGCACTTCGCGCAACGCGACCAACTGCGCCGCCGCCGCCGCCCGGCAATCTTCGTATTCGGGCGCGGCGTTCAGTACGCGGCCATCCGTCGCTTTGGCCAGCTTGATGCGGATCGAACCATAAGGCGTCGCCACCGTCACGAACTCGCGCTGCAAAATCTCGCGCTGCTCTTCGCGGTAACGCACGCCCAACGTCGTCGTTTCGCGGAAGATCAATTCGCACATGCGCGCGCGGTCAGCCGGCTGGCAGAGCAGTGTCAGCAGCACGCCGGGCCGGTTCTTCTTCATCTGCACGGGCGTGTAAAACAAATCGAGCGCGCCCGCCGCCAGCGCCTGTTCCATCACATGACCTAGCACTTGCGGGCTGAGGTCGTCGAGGTTGGCTTCGATGACGGTGATGGCGTTGGGCGTGTTATGCGCGTCGCTCAGCAATTCGCCGATGAGGGCGCGCAGCACGTTGGGAAACTTCGGATATTCGCGCGTGCCTGCGCCGTAGCCCGTGCGTTCGATTTTCAGCAGCGGCAATGCGCCGAAGCTTTCGGCCAACTCAGCCACCAGCGCCGCGCCCGTCGGCGTGACGAGTTCACCCACAATGTCTGTTGAATAGATGGGCACGCCTTGCAGCAACTCGGTCGCCGCAGGGCCGGGCACGGGATAAGTGCCGTGCGCGCATTTGAACGTGCCGGAACCGACGTGCAGCGGCGAAGCGATGACCCGTTCGATTTGCAACGCTTCCAGCCCGATGCACACGCCAACGATGTCCACGATGGAATCAAGCGCGCCGACTTCGTGAAAGTGGACGGCTTCGAGCGGGATGTTATGAATCTTGGCTTCGGCCTCGCCCAGGCGTTGGAAGATTTGCGTGGCGCGGGCTTTGACGGTTGTGCTCAAGCCGGACGCGGCGAGCAGGCGTTTGATGTCGGACAGCGCGCGCTGATGCGAATGTTCAACCGCGCCGCCGGCGTGTGCGTGCGTGTGTTCGTGCGGATGTGTGTGTGTGTGCGGAAGACTCTCGGCTTCGCCGGGCGTTGCGAGCAGATGCACGTCGAATTTGGCGGCGGCGATGCCGCTGCGGTCAACGCGCGTCAGGCTCAACTCGTAACCGGGCACGTTGAGTTTGGCCAGTTCGCTTTTCAGCAATTCAAAGTCCAGCCCGCAATCGAGCAGCGCGCCGAGGAACATATCGCCGCTGAGGCCGGCAAAACAGTCTAGGTAAAGAGTGCGTTTCATCGTGGTAAAGAGGCCGTGTCAGTAGCCCGACCGTGAGGGAGGGCAGGTGTCCAATCAAACCGCTTGGGTCTGGTTGCAAGCCCGC
>JANOWX010000340.1:0-7772 GCA_031418175.1 Acidobacteriota bacterium
CGCCAACGCCTCATATTCGCCATCCTCGACCATTCGATTCAGGTACTTCGTCAAGATTGCGCCCGACAGCAACGGCAGCGCCCGGCTCGATGCCGCCGCGACGTATTGCCCGGCCTGCAAGTGATAGATCGCCAACACGCCGCTGTGATAAAGCCACAACTCCGGCACATCCAGCGCGGCATAGATCGGGAATTTCACTTGCGATTCGTGGTGCACGTCAACTTCGACGGCAATGTCGGGCGCGGGGTCGTGGTCAAAATCGAGTTGCAGGCGATGGCCGATCAGCGCGGCGCGTTGCACGTAAAAGCAGGCGTCCGGTTCCAAACCTTTGTGTGCGGCAGCTTTTTTCATGGTGGCCGAGCCAATTGAACGGATGTTAAGCCGCCAGCGCACTTTGAGGATGGCTACCATTTGCTCCAAAAAGCGAGTGTAACTTTCGTGCTCAACCGAGACGGTCATAACGTGTAATCTCCCTTCTGCATAGCTAAGGCGCGCGTGCAGGTTGTTCTGGATTTGGGCAAGCACGTCTTCATACTCTTCCCAACTCAGGCCGTTCATCGTCAGCGTTACCGCGTCGGGCAACTGCTCGATCAACGCGGCGCGGCTGGCGGCAGCTTCGGAATAGGTTATCGTGCGAACGCTCATCAGTTCTCCTTCAATGATGTTGTGCGGTCTCAATTTCTGTCTCGGTGCTTGATGCAGAAAGCGTGCGGCGTTTCGCCCGCTCAATCCATTCATACAACGTCGGCAGCACAAACAACGTCAGCAAGGTCGAAGTGATCAACCCGCCGATCACCACCGTCGCCAGCGGCCGTTGCACTTCCGCACCAGGCGCTTGCGAGAGCGCCATCGGGATGAAACCAAGACTTGCCACGAGCGCCGTCATCAGCACCGGGCGCAAGCGCGCCGCAGCGCCGTCCAGCACCGCTTCGTGCAGCATTTCCTGCGTAGTGGCCCCGTCTTCGCGCAGCCGGTTGATGTAGCTGACCATGACGACGCCATTCAAAACCGCCACGCCGAACAGGGCGATAAAGCCGATGGCCGCTGACAAACTCAGATTCAAATCGCGCAGCCAGAGGGCCGCGACGCCGCCGACCAGGGCGAAGGGTACGTTGACGATGATAAGCAGGGCGTGGCGCAGCGTGCCGAACGAGGCGAAGAGTAACAGAAAGATCAAAAAGATCGCTAGCGGGACAACCACATACAAGCGCCGCATCGCCCGCTGTTGGTTCTCGAACTCGCCGCCCCAGGTGACGAAGTAACCCGCTGGCAGTTTCACGTCGCGTTCAAGCGCGGTTTGGGCTTCGGCGACGAAGCTGCCGATGTCGCGGCCCCGCACGTTTGATTGAATGACGATGCGGCGTTGGGCGTCTTCGCGGTTGACGACTTCGGGGCCTTCGGCGGTTTGGATGGTGGCGAGTTGGCCCAGCGAAATGCGTTCGCCGTTGGGCGTGGGGATCAGCAGCGCGGCCAGCGCGGTGTTGTCGCGGCGGTAGCTTTCGGGCAGGCGCACGACCACGTCGAAGCGTTTGCGCCCGTCAATCACCTGGGTGGCGACCTGGCCGCCGAGCGCGGTTTCGATCACCTGGCCGACGTCGTCGGTGTGCAAGCCGTAACGCGCCAGCGCCGCGCGGTTGAGTTGGATTTGCAATTCGCCCGCGCCGCTCAGGGCTTCGACCTGCACGTCGGCGGCGCCGGGCACGCGCGCCAGCACGCGGCGGATGCGTTCGCCCTCGCTTTCCAGTTTCGCCGAATCGTCGCCAAACAGTTTCACCGCCACGTCCGCGCGCACGCCGGAGATCGTTTCGTCCATCCGCATTTCCAGCGGTTGGGTGAAGTTGTAAGCGACGCCGGGGACGGTTTGCAGCTTCTTGTCGAAGGCTTCGATCAACCCGTCGCGCGTGTGGGCGGTGCGCCATTCTTCGATGGGTTTGAGCAGCACGTACACATCGCCCTGATAAACGCCCATCGTGTCGGTGGCGAGATCGGGGCGGCCCAGCTTGGTGACGACGTTGTTGACTTCGGGGAATTCGAGCAAGGCCTGTTCGACCATGCGCGAGATGTCCACCGCCTGGGTCAGCGAAACCGAAGGCAGGCGGCGCGTTTCGATCAGCAGTTGGCCCTCGTCCAGCTTGGGCATGAATTCGGTGCCGAGCCGTTGCATCGAAACCAGCGCGCCCGCGATCAACACGACGGCGACACCGACCGTCAGGTAGCGATGACGCATTGCGCGGGCCAGCGTCCGGCGGTAAAGGTTTTGCAACGCGGCCAGCAAACGTTCGTGTGCGCCGTGATGATGCGGTTTCAACAACAGCGAACCGAGCGCGGGCACCAGCGTCAGCGTCAGTAATAGTGAACCGAGCAGCGCGCAACAGACCGTCAACGCCATCGGGCGGAACATGCGCGCTTCCAATCCTTCCAACGCGAAGAGCGGCAGATAGACGGCGATGATGATGACGATGCCGAAGACGATGGGGCGCGCGACTTCGTGCGCGCTGCGTGCCAGCAGGTGTTGTTTGGTGGTGTGCCGGTCTTCATCGGCGCGGCGCGGCGCGTTCAACGTGCTGACGAAGTTTTCGATCATCACGACCGCGCCGTCCACGATCAATCCGAAATCCAGCGCGCCCAGGCTCATCAAATTCGCCGTCAGCCCCAGCAAGCGCATGCCGATGAACGCAAACAGCATCGAAAGCGGAATCACCACGGCCACGATCAGCGAGGCGCGCACGTTGTACAAAAACGCAAAGAGCACCAGCACGACCAGCAAGCCGCCCTCGACCAGGTTGGTCGCCAGCGTGCGCGTGGTGCGGTTGATCAGATCGGTTTGTTCGTAAAACGGCGTCAGTTTGACCCCGGCGGGCAGCGCCTTTTCAATTTGGCGAAAACGTTCGTGGACTTTCTCGATCACGCTCTTTGAGCTTTCGCCTTTGGTCATGATGACCATGCCCGAAACGACTTCGCCTTTGCCGTCCTTGCTGACCGCGCCCTGCCGCACCGCGCCGCCGATTTGCACGGTGGCGACGTCTTTGACCAGCACTGGCGTGCCCGCTGCGGCTTTGAGCACGACGTTGCCGATGTCGGCTTCGGCTTGGCTGGCTTCAAAGCGCCCCAGGCCGCGGACGGTGTAACCTTCCGAACCGCGTTCGATGTAGCTGCCGCCGAAGTTTTGATTGCTGTTGCCGAGGGCTTCGTAAATGTCGCGCAAGGTGAGTTGATAGGCCAGCAGCCGCGCGGGGTCGGCTACGACGTGGTATTGCTGGGTGAAGCCGCCCCAGGAATTGACATCATTGACGCCGGGCAGCGTGCGCAATTGCGGTTTGACGATCCAATCGTGCAGCGTGCGCAACGTCATCGCGTCAACCTCTTTGCCATCCACTTTTCCTTCGATCACGTAATGGCTGATCTCGCCGAAGGGCGTCGCCACCGGCCCCAGCGCGGGTTCGATGCCTAGCGGCAAACGGCCGCGCGCTTCCTGCAAACGTTCGTTGACCAACTGGCGCGCGAAGTAAGTGTCCACGCTGTCGTCAAAAACAATCGTGATGACCGAGAGGGCGAATTTGGAAATCGAGCGCACCTCTTCGGTTTTGCGCATGCCCATCATCGCGCTTTCGATTGGGTAAGTGACCAACTGTTCAACCTCGGCCGCCGCCATGCCCGGCGCCTCGGTGAAGATGTTGACCTGGTTGTTGGTGAGGTCGGGGTAGGAATCAATCGGCAGCGTCGAGAAGGCGAACACGCCCGCGCCCGCCATCAGCACGGTCAGGCCGATGATGAGCAGGCGTTGTTTGAGCGAGAATTCGATCAGTGCACGAAGCATTGTGTTGCCAGTTGGGTAAAGCGGGTTTTAGAATCAGAGCCGGTCACACAACAGGAGGAACTCATTATGGAAACGTTATCTCTCAAATTGCCCAAAGCACTTAGCACACAGTTGAAGGTTGTCGCCAAACGCCGCCGCGCAAGCGAGGTTGCCGTGGTGCGCGAGGCGTTAGAAGAGTATTTAGACCGGCAGCAAGAGCCGACCCCAGGTTCGGTCGCCGACGTAGCCAGGGAATATATCGGCTGTGCCACGGGCGGGCCGCCAGACCTCTCTACCAATAAAAAATACATGGAAGGTTACGGTCAGTCGTGAAGCGTGATGTCATCATTGATGCGGGGCCGTTGGCAGCAATGTTGCATCGTCACGACCAGTATCACGTCTGGGTGCGGCGCGTGCTGGATCAGATCAAGCCGCCGCTGCTGACCTGTGAAGCCTGTTTATCTGAAGCTTGGTTTATCTTGCGCGGGCTGCCCGTTGCGCGTGCGGGTCTGGTTGACTTGCTGCGCAGGGAAATTATCCAGGCCCCATTTCGTTTGCCAAGTGAAACCAAACCTGTCGCCTTTCTGCTTGAACGCTATGCCAGCGTGCCGATGTCCTTTGCCGACGCCTGTCTGGTGCGCCTGAGCGAACTTTATCCGCACAGTGAAGTGCTTACGACCGACAGCGATTTCAACATCTACCGCCGCAATGGCAAAGAGATCATTCCCGTCATCATGCCGTGACAACCCGTTCACTCCTCCGCCAGCGAACCCTTTAGGAATTCCGATTTAATGAAGAAGGCCCCGCGCGTGACGAGGCGCTGGCCGCTTGGCAACCCGCTGACGATTTCGAGCAGGCCATCCTGTTCGCGGCCCGTCTGCACCGGGTGCTTTTCAAACTTGCCTTCGCCCAAGGCCACAAAGACGACGCGTTCGCCGCCGATTTCCTGCACGGCGTCGCGCGGCACGGCCAGCACGGCTGCGCTGCCGCCCGTGCCCAGCTTTAGCGTGGCGGACATTTCCGGGCGTAATTGGCCGCGCGAGTTTTGAATCAGGCAGCGCACCTGCACGGTGCGGGTTTGCGCGTCTAGTTCGTTGCCCAGATAAATCACGCGCCCGGTGAAGCGGCCCGTGGGGAAGGCGGCGATTTTGGCTTCGACGCTTTGGCCCAGGCGGACGGATGCGGCCTGGCTTTCGGGCACGGCGGCGATGGCCCAGAGCGTCGAGAGATCGGCCACCAGCATGATGTCGGTGGCTTCGCTGACGACCGCGCCGACCGAGACGTTGCGTTTGGTGACCACGCCGCTGATGGGCGCCGAAATCACGATGTCGTCGTGACTGTCGTGCGGCACGCTCAGGTGCTCCAGGAATTCGGCGGCGCGCGTCAACTCGGCTTTGGCGAGTTCGAGTTCGCCCTGCGCGGCGTTGACGTTGGCCTGGGCGTGCGCGTGTTCGCGTTTGGAAAGGGCCTTGGCTTCCAGCAAGCGTTCGGCGCGTTCAGCTTCGGCTTTGGCGTAAGCGAGCGCCTTTTCCTTTTCGTTGACGGCGGCTTTGGCTTTGGCTTCGGCGCCGCGCGCGTCAATTAACTCGTGGCTGTGCAGGTAAACCAGCGCCTGGCCCTTTTTGACGTAATCGCCCACCGTCGCCAGCACGCGCGTGACGCGCCCGCCGACGATGGTGCCGGCGCGCACGGTCAAGTCTTCGTTGAAAGCCAGGCGGCCTGGCGCTTCCAGCGTTTGGCGCAGCGTGTGCGTGGTGGCCTCGGCGGTTTCGATCTGGCCGCGTTTGAGTGCTTCGGCGGAAAGCTGCACCTGGTTGGCAGGCGTTTCGGCGGCGGCGGGTTTTTCGGTTTTGGTTTCCGGGACGGGCCGGTTGGCGGCGGCGCTATCATTGCGGGTCGTTGAACAGGCCGCGAACAGCACGCTAAAACCGGTTAGACAAATCAGCGCGAGTTTCAACGCAAAGGGACAAAGGGGCAAAGGGACAAAGGGAACCAACTCTTTGTCCCTTTGCCCCTTTGTCCTTTTGGTTTGAAAACCGTCAGCCACTTTCAAGTTCATCTGAAACTTACCTACTTCTCAATTGAGGTTTGAATGCCACCGGCGCGCACCGGCAGCCGTTCGATGCCGGCCGCGCGTTCCAATTCGTGCACGGCGATCTGAAAATCGTAAAGCGCCTGAAAATACAGTTCCTGCGCCTGACTGCGCGTGCGTTGCGCGTCGAGCACGACCAGCAAATCGCTGGCCCCTTCGCGATACGCGGCCAGCGCGATGTTGCGCGCTTCGTCCGCCTGCAACAGGAAGTCGGCGCGCATGGCTTCGATCTGTTGTTGATGCAGCGTGACGGCGCGGCGCGCGGCGGCCAGTTCGGCCAGCACGTTGTTGCGTGCGTAACGGACTTCAGCCTCGGCCACTTCGATCTCGGCCTGCGCGCGGGCGATCATCCCCTGGTTTTTGTTGTAAAGCGGCAGCGGCACCGACAGCGCGCCGTAAAGCGCATTGTCCCCGCCATTGCGTTTGTACCCAAATGTCGCCGTGATGTCGGGGCGCGTGCGGGCCTGTTCCAATTGCAGTTGAGCGCGCGCGCGTTCGATGCGGGACTGGGCGGCCAGCAATTGCGGCTGGCGCAAGGCGGCGGCTTGCAGTGTCGCGGGCTCGAACGCCGTGGGTTGAAAGTCGAGGTTGTCGGCCAGTTCAAAGTCGGTGTCGGTCAGTTCAAACGAATGCGCGCCCAGTGTGTTGAGCAAATGAATCTTGGCCTTTCCGTATTCGAGCGCGGTCTTGCGCAGTTGGTAATCGAAACGTTGCGCTTCGAGCCGCACCTTAATCAGATCGCCTTCCGCCGTGTAGCCTTCGCGGACGCGCACTTCGTTGAGTTTGACCAGTTGTTGCAGGTTGTTCAGGTTCTCGCGCAACAGTTCGACGCGCAAGCGCTCAAAGGCGGCTTTTTGATAGGCAGCTTTGACTTCATAAACGAGGCGCTTTTCGACGGCGGCGACTTCGGCTTGCGCGCTTTCCTGATTGCGTTCGGCCAGCGCCAGCCGCAAGCCGCGCTTGTTGCCCGTTTCAAAGGTTTGACTGTAGGTCGCAAACCAGTCGAGCGTGCGCGTGAAACCGAAGCCATTCGCGGGCGGGTCGAGCGGGAAGTTTTCGCCGCTGAGGGTGAGCGAAGGGTTGAGCCGCAACCCGGCTTCGACGCGTTCGGCTGCGGCCATTGCCACGCGCTGTTGGGCGGCGTTGAGCAACGGATGGTTTTGCCGTGCGCGGTTGAGCGCCTCGGCCAACGTCAGGCGTTTGCCGGGGGGATTTTCTGTTGCCGTTTGTGCAGCGGCGGCAACGGCCAACAGGCCGTAGCAGAGCAGGCTGCGCAACAAGTGCAGGGTTGAATGAGCGGTCGGAAAAGGCATCAATTTCTGTCGGACGTTTTCTGTGTCGTGGAGCGTTCGCCATTTTGATACGGCAGCGTGCCGCTGTCGAGCACCGTACATTGAGCAGCGCCAGCCAGCAAATTGCAAAAGCTAACGCCAGCCGGCGGCAAACCGTGAGGAGGAAAATTCATCTGCAGCGTTCTTGAGGATTCTATTGAAAGATTGTCAGAACTTACGCCTAAGCGCATGGAGTTCAGGCTTCAACCTGTGTTCGCGCTCTCCAAGACAGGCCTGAGTTCCATGGCATCCCACCCCATTACCCCACTACCTGAATTCGCATCTGGCCTCCCCAATAGCAATGCAGGGCAGGCGATGAAGAGAGCGCAAGTCGCCGCGCTCCAGTAATGGACGCAATCACGAGCACGGACTATTGCTTGCGCTCTCTCAACCGCATTTGGGCAGCGGCGTGACGCGCTGCCCAAATGCCAGTGTAGGCGGGGAAGATGAACGCTTGATGAAAGTGGGCGGGTGGGGCGGAGATTAATTGATCTCTGTGCTTATTTATTCGCAAGCCCAGTAGCACTTTGGCTGGGCGAAGCCTTTGGAGTGC
>JANOWX010000341.1:0-8614 GCA_031418175.1 Acidobacteriota bacterium
GCAAGGACAACAGGGTCAGCAAGGACAACAAGGACAACAGGGTCAGCAAGGACAACAAGGACAACAAGGACAACAGGGTCAGCAAGGACAACAAGGACAACAAGGACAACAGGGTCAGCAAGGACAACAGGGTCAAGGCCAGCAGGGTCAACAAGGCCAAGGCCAAGGTCAACAGGGCCAGCAAGGCCAGCAAGGCTCGCAAGGCGGCCCGAATGGCGGCAGCCGTCAGGGCGGCAACCCCAACCAGCAAAACGCGCAGAACCCCGGCGGCGGCGGCCAGATTCGTGGCGGGCAACGCTCCGATGACGCGCGCCAGTTGGCTTCGGAACTGCGCGAATATATGCGCGACGCTGAAGCGCTACGCAACAGCATCGGCAAAGACCGCGAGTTGGCGCGCGGCCTCGATCAGGCCATCGAGGGCATGAAACAGGCGAGCGACTTGTTGTTCCGCGATGACGAGATGACGGCGGGGCTGCTGAAAGCGCAGGTCATTGATCCACTCCGCAACATCGAATCCGAGTTGAGCAAACGTCTGCAAGCCAAGCTGGGCCGCAACAACCTGCGCCTCGCCGACGAAGGCGAAGCGCCGGAGCGGTATCGCAAGCTGGTGGGCGAGTATTACAAACGACTGTCGAGCGGACAGAAATAGGCGACCCGCCACTGGAAGCGCGAACACCTAATCAATAAAAGCCGCGCAGCCTCCTTGATTCCGTTTACGCACATTGTGCGTGACGGGAAAAGGAACGCTGCGCGGCTTCTTTATAGCGGGCAAGGGTGCCCGCGCTCTCAGGTCAGGCCGTTAGCTTGACGCCAATGGAAGCGGCGTGAGTAAACTCAAGCTGGATTTTTCGCCCTCTCTGGCACATGAGTGTAATGTTTCGCCAACTTACGCACTTTAGAGCGACATCCCCTGATGTTGATCCAGCCTTGCGCCAATTGGGCTGTTGATCGAGACACGTTGCGGCCCCACAAGCTATTCATTCGCTATCCAAATCAACTATCTGTCTGGCCATTTCGGCAGGCCCGCACCCCAAGCCGAAGCTACATAACATCAACAGACTTGCACCCTGCTTTGGGCCATTTGAAATGGATTTAGACATGGACAATCCCTTGATCTATCGTGCGGGACTCACCGCTTTGGATTGGCAATTCACGGCCCTGCTGTGTGTCATCACTTTTTCATACCTTGTCCTCTATCGAAGACATTTATCACCTGCCGCTATCATCAATCGTAGACAGCGTGTGCAGCGCGAACTGAAACAGCGCCAGTACGGAGTGCGTGCCCCCCGCGTACTCTAAAACGCCAACTGGTAACACTAGCTTGGCTTTCCGTTCTTTTCAGCAAAGTTCCTGTTATTGCACGTGGATCACCTGACAAAGATTCCCGTTGGCATGTGGTTTGCCATTGCATTTAGATGCTTGCTGGCAAACCCGATCAGTGCTGGCCAATGGCAATGGCGAAATGGCTACGGCAATTGAAAACTGGTAGACAAACACACACCTAAGATTGCCCGCTCAAGCTGAAGCGGCTGCTACACACACTCCTGCTAGGTTCTTTCCAACTCAATTCTCTTTTTGGTGCCAATTCCCAGGCTGCTCGCCGGACTTTTCAGCACGGTGTTTGGTGTGGGCGCTTTTGCTGGCGGATGACCTCCGTATCAGCGTTCGAGGAAGTTGTAATGCTGTATCTAAAAAATTTCCGACTTGCCATTTCGCTTTCACTACTGGCTGCGGGCGTGCTTTGTCTGAACGGACAACACGGCTTCAGACCCGCCCAAGCCGCCGAAGCGAGTATTCAACTCGAACTCTCGGCGGTCGTTCATGGATTTGCCAAGGCCCCTGGCTTGCCCGACGGCGACCTTTTCTTATTGCCCAAACCGCTCAGCTTGAACCTCAATCGTCCCGCCGATGGCACGACGGCCTTTGCCGTCAGTACCGCCAGCTTCGGAGCTGAAGCGCAAACGATGGGGGCGCTGGCGAATGTGCCTGCGCGCGGGTTTTCGGCCACGCAACCCGGCGCGACAGTGCGCGCGCTGATCTGCGGCGAATCCATCTGGGACGGCAATCTGATTCTCTCATCCACCGATGGCAGCATCGGCGACGTCGTGCGCGTTTATGTGCAAGACAGCGATGGCACGGGCTTGCAGGAATTGCTGCGCTTTACGCGCGAGGCTGACGGCTTCCGGTTCAGCAGCATTCATTCGCACCTGAAGCTGTTCGTAGACAACCGCTTTGCGCTGGGGCCGGATACCAAGCAAGGCACGTTGATTCCCTTCGTGGACGAGGCCGGCCCGCGCGGCAAACGCACCGGGTTGCTCACCTTCTCTTTCCCGATGGATTTCGATTCGCCATTGCACGGCTGTTTCCAGTTGGGGATCGAGATCACGCGCGCGTTGGGCGCGGGCACGACTTCGGTGGTGGTGACCGACATCGTCGTCAACCGCAATCGTATGGCAGGCGACGAGAACAACCCGGGCACGGGCTTGCTGGGCCAATTGACCGGCGGGTATCCGAACGGTTTACCGTGCGCAGTCGAATGTCCGGTTGACGAAGGTTGCAAAACCATCTGCTTCCGCTCAGCCGAGTATTTTTATCTCGTTTATTGCACGCACCCCTCGGACGTTCCGTATGGAACGGTGCTGATTGGCGGCGTCAATTTCAACCGCCACGTCGCGGCGCGCAGCATGCCGCCGGCGACTGCCTTGCGCGTGTTGAAACCGCAAGTCCCGATTCAATACTTGAACCGCGAATTTGTGGCCGCGCAGTTGAACCTGTTGAACGCGGGCGGCGAGGCTTCGCACCACGTGCAGGAAGCGCTCAAATCGCCGCTCTCTTGCTATGGTCTTGAGTTCGACCCCTTCCAGTTGAGCAATGGCTTTATCGTGAACACGGCGACCCGGCTGGGTGATGTCTTTGCGCAAACGCGCCAACTGATCGCGCTCAATCGGCCAGAAGACATGCAAGCTCTGGCGCGCCTGTTTGATCAACTCAACGGCAACAATACTTACGGCTTGTGCAGCCAGTAAATGCCTGACTGTAACAGATCACTTACCCATGGCCTCCGCATAATTGAAAGGCTGGCGTTGTTCACAACAATGCCAGCCTTTTGTTTTGCCGTCACGGCTTGAGTGGTTAAATGGCAAAGATATGGCCCGCCCGCAACGTTGAAGTTGTGGGCGGGCCAGCTTTGTTTCTGAACTGAGCCGCAGGTGACGAATTAAACTCGAACACGGTGGTGCTTGTTCCGTGCCCCCCCAGTCCTCATCGCCACCTGCGATAAAGTAAGAGCGAATTTTGCCGGAAAGGTTGGAATATCGCGCAAAGAATCTTCGCACTGGTTCAGTGCGAAGATTCCCGCTTTCAATCTTTTCCGGCTAACAGCTTGGCGGGAACACCGGGATGGTAAAGACATCCCTGCCAAGCGTTAGTTTATGCAAGGCCCGTCCGCCACTGAAGGCGCCACTCACGGCTGTCGCGTTCGGGTTGAAGTTAAAGATCGCGCCAATGATGCCGATGTTGGCATTGTTGTCGAGGTCGGCGCGCGCGGCAAACTTCATCCAACCGGAGCGCCCGGCCGGGATCACCTGTGTGAAGCGCGGCGTCGTGCGCGGGAAGCTGTCAGACAAAACTTGCTTGAGTTGGCAATTGGGCGAGTTGATGCTGAAACTAAAGGGCGATTCGGCATCGTCATAAAGTATCCCGAAGATGGAGCCCAAGGTACTGGCAGTCGTCGCTAAATTGCCGCCGATGCGGTCAATCACAACCAGCGTAGAGTTGTCATCAACGCGGCTCAGAATCGAAGATGCCGCCAGGGTACGGCCCGGACGCCGATACGTGTCGCCATCCAAAGGCAATGTCGCAGTGCCAGTGGTGGAGTTCGGATCGCAGACCGGGTTTTTCAACGCTGGGAATGACTCGGCCTGCAAGTTGCCATAATGGCCCGAAGCGAATTTGACGTATTCGTCGCCGATCAACCAGTTGAAGTTGGTCGGACAGCCAAGATCGTCAGTCGCCACAGCCACGAGGTAACCCATCGTGCCCGGATCAATGTCCGAAGTCAGGAAACAAGCCGTCTGATTTTGCGTCAGGCAAATGAAGCTATCCGACACCGCACAAGAAGTCCCGTCCACAAAGAAGAGGTGTACCGTGATCGGTTTCTTCTGGTTGGTGTTCGTCAGGCAAATCTTGGTGTTCTCACGGTTCGGATTTGACGCGTCAGACGTGTAAACCGGATAGATCAGGATTGAACCCGGATCCAACGGCGTGCCCGGATCCATTTGCATCATCATCGTGCAAGCATCCGCGGTCGGAATCAGCGTGGTGTCGCGCGCGATATTGTTCTGCGAATTGGTATCGCCGACAGCCGCCAAGGTGGCGACGTTGACCACCGCACACTGCACGTTTTGCGAGATGCGCACACGCAAGGTAAAGCTGGTCGAAGCATTCGCCGCCAAAATGCCGTTGAAGGTGCAAGTCACAAGGTTGCTGCCGACACCTGCGTTGCAACTCCATCCCGTACCGGTTACGGACTGATAGGTAATGCCGCCCGGCAAATTGTCGGTCACGGTGATCGTGCCCTGTGACGGGCCGGGGCCTTTGTTGGTCACGGTCAGCATATAGGTGTCTTGCGTGTTGGGCAGGAAGTTGCCGGTGTGCTCTTTCCGCAAGCTCAGGTCGAATGAGAGGCGTTCGCCGAAATTGTAATTGATCCCGTTCGCGCCGGAACCAACCGGAATATCGGCGATCATGTCATTGGTGACCGTGCCGCCCAATGAGCCAGCAGTGTCCTTGCCGTCCACATAAGTAGGCGGTTGCGTCTCGCTGAGTTTATAAGTGCCAGGCGCCAGATTGCAGAACTGATACGCACCCGTGGCGCTCGTCAAAGTCGAACGCGAAACCACGTTACCAAAAGTGTCAGTCCCGGTTAGGGTAACGGTTACATCTTTGATGCCGGCCTCGCCTGCCTCTTTAAGCCCATTGTCATTGGTGTCTTCGTAAACAAAGCCGGAGAGACAAGCGCGTTGGAACAAGCCCGCATCCCAACTGAGATCATTTTCGCCATTGGCCAGCGTGAAGATTTCAGTCCGGCCATTGGCAGGATCGGGATCGCTATCCGTCGCGTCTTTCGCCCCCGTTGCACCTTGTTTGATCAAGCCGCAATCAGGTACCGCCGAGGTGTCGAACTGCACGAAATAGCGGCCCGGGGTCAGCCCGGTGAACAGGTAGAAACCCGGATTGCCGCCGTCATTGGCCGTCGTGCGTGTGCCGACCGCAATGTCATCACCCGTGCCAGCCTGATTGTCAGGGCCGGGTTGGAAAAGACGCACGATGACGCCGTTGACGCCGTTGACGACCCCGTCATCTTGCACGCCATTCAAATTGGCGTCCTTGAAAACGTAGTTGCCCACGCTCGCGCCTTGGAAAATACCCGCGTCGAGGTCGGGGAAATTCTGGCTCCCTGCCAGCGTGATGGTTTGCGTGCGGCCGCTGCTGGTATTGGCGTCGCTATCTTTAGTGTCGCCGCAAGCCGCCACTTTATTCGCCGTAAAGGTCGAACCGGCCGGCAGCGAGAAGATCACGTAATAATCACCCGGCGCGAGGTTGTTGAAGGAGTACGCGCCCTGGCCGTTCGTCGTGGTTTGCCCGACTTGCGTATTGTCACTGCGGAAGAGCGTGACCGTCACGTTGGGCACACCAGGTTCGCCCGCGTCTTGGCAGCCGTTGGCATTCAGGTCGAGCCAAACGAAATCGCCCAGCGAAGCGGCCTGAATATCAAAGCTCACACAGGCCTCGTCGTCTTCGCGCGCCCCCAACACTACGCTGAAGTTGCCCGGCGTCGAATCGAGATCGAGTTCTTTCGCGGTTTGGACTTGCGCGCAGTTGTTGATGCTGCCGCTGCCCGCGCTGATGCGCGCCTGAATCGTCAGGGTCGCGCTGCCGGGACTGAGCATTGAGCCAACTGTCCAAGTACCACTCACATTGTCGAAAGTGGTACCTGCGGAAGGCGTCGCGCTCAGGAAGGTCAAGCCCGCGGGCAACACATCACGCACCGTCACGTTGGTCGCCGTCGCCAGGTTGGCGGCGTTCGCCAGCGTCAGCGAGTAAGTCACATTCTGGCCGGAAATGTACGGGCCGCTGCTGACCGACTTCGCCAGCGAAAGGTCAATGCGCGGGTAGATGCCTGCGTCCAGGTCAAGATAACTTTGGCCGGACATCAGCATCACCAACGCCGTCTTGCCCGTCGCCGGATCGGCATCGCTGTCAACCGCGTCGTTATTGCCCTTATCTTTCGGGCTGAAGACAAAGCCTTGCGGCAGATTGCTAAAGACCACGCAGTAATTGCCCGGCACGAGATTGGCGAAATCGTATTTACCGGTCGCATTGGTCGTGGTCATCGCCACTTGGTTGTTGTTGCCGTCAAGCAGCGTCACCTTGACGCCCGGATAGCCGACTTCCATTGGAGTGTCGAAGATGCCGTCGCGGTTCATGTCGTTCCAGACACAATCGCCGAGCAAGGCCGGTTGATAGACCCCCGCATCCAGATCAAGGAAGCTTTGTCCGGCTCCCAGCGCGATGTTTTGGGTGCGCCCGTTGGCCGGATCGGCATCGCTGTCTTTGTCAGTGCCGCACGCCGCCACGGCGCGTCTGGTAATGACATAGCCGTTCGGCGCGGTGAATTTGACGCTGTAAGTGGCAGCGGCCAAATTGCTGAACAGGTAGTAGCCGTTCGCATCGGTCGTCTTGGTGTCGAGCGTTGCGCCATTGGCATCCAGCAACATCACGGTCACGCCCGCCAGGCCGACTTCGCCCTGATCCTGGCAGCCGTTGCCGTTCTTATCCACCCACACGCGGTCGCCCAACGAAGCCGGGCCGATATTGATCGTCACTTCGGCTTCATCGTCTTCGGCAGGCGGCAAGCTCGGATTGCGATTGCCCGGCGTCGAATCAATATCGAGCGGGCCATCCTGCGTTTGCACCTGGGCAAAGTTGCGAATGTTGCCGATGGTACCAGCTTTGATCGTCGCCGTGATTTGCACCGAAGCTGATGCGCCGGGCGCTAGTGTACCCACTGTCCAGACGTTGGTCGCGGAATTGAAGGTCGCCGGGTTCGCACTGACAAAAGTCAGTTGCGCCGGAAAAGCATCGGCGATGGTCACATTGGTCGCTGTCCCGCAAGGGCCAAAGGCGCCGCAGTTGGTCGCATTGTTGACGGTCAGCGTGTAGGTGATGTTCTGCCCCGGCGCATACGGCCCCGCGCTGACGGCCTTGAGCAGCGACAGGTCAACCCGTTCGTCAAAGAAACCCAAATCATTGCTATGGTCGTTCGAGCCCGCTGGCCCGCTCGTCACGGCAATCACCGCCGTACCGCCGTTCATCACGGCATCCGAATCGCGTTGATCGCCATTCGCGCTGTTGTCCGTGTTGGCGGGCGAGAGGCTCGTGCTGAGCAAGGCGGCCTGCGCTTTGTTGACGCGAATTTCATAAGCCATGTCCGGGACGATGCCGCCCGTTACGTTCGCCGCATTGAAAAAGTATTGGCCAGTGGCATTCGTGGTTGTCGTGCCAACCTGTTGGCCGCCCTTGAAAAGCAGCACGGTGACGCCGGCGCGCACCGGCTCATTCGGGTCTTGAATGCCATCGCGGTCGAGGTCATTCCAAATACGGTTCCCCAACTCAATCGGCGCAGCGTCACAAAGAACTTCCAAATCGCCCAACCCGGCGGCCTTGCCAAACAGGCCATTGCGTTCGTCTTCAGTAGTCGGTGCCGGGAAGATTTCATAACGGCGGTCGCTCTTGCCGTTAAAGTTATTCATAAACAGCACACCGCCCGAGCGAATCGTGAAGGGATCGAAGACATTCGTCACAACCTGCAAAGCGCCTGGCAGCAAACCCAACGCACCGAGCGACGTTTCCTGGTGCACCAACTGGCCGTTCTGAATGAAGTCTTCCTGATAATAAAACTCGCCGCCGCCGATGCCCTGCCCGTTATTCGTGCCGCCCACATTGGGGCCGGCGACGCCGTTGTTTTCCAGTACAAAGGTGCCGTTGTTGTTGAAGGCCCGCAGCGTGTCGCCGCCGGAAATGCCTTCGTGGACGGAATTGGCGCCGGATAAATCGGCTTGCAAGAAACCGGTCTGCATGCCGGTGCGATCCATAAAACCGATGATCATCGAACCGTCAATATCGAACTCGATGCCCGACAACACCGGTTGCGGGTAGACCAAAAACTTGCGCGTGCCCGTATTCTGGGCCGGCACCAGCAGCTTATCGAAATCGTCCGTCCACGGACGCCAGAACTTGCGGTCTTCCGCGCCGGGCCAAACCCAGGTGATGCCTTTGGTGTAGCCCAAACCAAACTCGAGGCGGCTGACAAAGGTGTTGGCGCCGGGCGTAAATTCGTAGATCGCCGCTTTCAGATCGGCGGGATTCTGCGAGGTTTCCGCCGTACAGACACCGCCCACAAAAACTTTACTCTTGTAGGTTTTCACTGCCCAGGAACGAAAGGTGCCGCCATTACAATTGGGCGAGGGGATCGTGAATGAGCTGACGTTGGCGGCGGTCGGCACGGTGGCCGGATCATTGATAAGAATCGAATAGAGCTTGCGGTCGTTCA
>JANOWX010000342.1:0-8740 GCA_031418175.1 Acidobacteriota bacterium
CCCTTGCTCACGCGCGGGCTACTGACACAAAGAAAAGCGGCCAACTCTCGGTGAAAGCTGACCGCTGAAGCTGTTGCGTCGTGTGACTCGCAGCCTATTTCTTGTTGTAAACGTAAGTCGTTTCCATCGGCCCATTCTGCGTTTCGCGCGTGGAATGAACTTTCAACGCCTTGCCGCCCTCAATCAATTCCCAGTGGTCAACCGATTTCGAGGTGACCTCACCGTTCTGGCCAGTGAAGGTGCTCGTGGTGTTGATCTCCAAAATCTTGCCGCCGTCATTCCATTTGACCTTGGTGGCCGATTTGCCGCGTTGGGTTTCGGTCGCGACCTCGCTGCCGTCGAGCTTGAAGGTCTGGTTGCCGCCACCGCCCATACCCATACCACCGCCACGTCCGCCGCCGCCGCCAGCACCGCCGCCACCGCCAGCGCCGCCGCCACCCGCGCCGGCTGGGGGTGCAGCCATTTCTTGTTTGCGTTCAACTTTGATCTCTTTGTCGTCCTGCGTGACGGTCAGCGTGATGCTGTTGATGCGCGCCGCCATCTGCTCATTCATCTTGCTCTTGGATTTGTCGAGTTCCCAAGTGCCGGCGAAGTTCGCGCCTTTTTGGGCCAGCGCCAGCACTGAGAGCGCCAGCATGAGCGCGCACAGCGAGGTGCACATAAACAGAATTCTTTTCATAGTTGTTTCTCCCTGTAAGTGAATTTGGTTAAACAGCGCGCTCGCGTTTGGGACCGAAAGGGGAAACCAGATGACAGCGATGACGCGCCCGATTGCTGCTGCCAGAGACGCCGGAGTTAATCCGGTGGTCACGAATTTTTCGAAGCACAGGTTCAAACCGCGATGTATATCTCTTTGCTGGTCAGCGCGCATGGGCGGGGCGGCAGTGTTTTGACAAAACTCTCGACGTCTTCGATGACGCGATTAATCAAGCGATTCACTTCGGAAGCTACGCTTCCATCAATGAATACTTCACCACATTGAGCGCAGATGTGAGCAGTCACGTTGTTGATGCGAACGCGATACTGCAAATCATAGACGACTTCAGTCAGCCCCGGCTGCACCGGACCGCCACACTCAGGACATTTGCTGGTTTTATCGTCTTTCATTCTCAACCTTCCGTTTCGTCCACCACCAACTGCGCCAGCTTCTCGCGGTGATAACTGGCGTCGCCGAACATGATTTCCGAACCTTTGGCGCGTTTGTAATAGAGATGCAGATTGTGTTCCCAGGTGAAGCCGATGCCGCCGTGCACCTGCATGCCGTTGTTGCCGACTTCGCGCCCAGCGTCAGAGCAGTACGCCTTTGCCATCGCCACCGCCAGCTTGGCCGACGGATCATTTTCGGAAACAGCCCAGGCCGCGTAATAGGCCGCCGAACGCGAGCTTTCCAGCCACACGAACATGTCTGCGCAACGGTGCTGCACGGCTTGATAGATGCCGATGGGCTTGCCGAATTGCAGCCGCGTCTTGGCGTATTCGACCGTCGTGTCGAGCGTCCATTGCATGCCGCCGGTCAACTCGGCGCACAACGCGACCAGCGCCACATCGGTCGCCGCTTCCAACGCTTCCTGCGTGCCCAATGTGTGTGGATTGAAGGCGAGCGCTTCGGTTTCAGCGACCGCGACGTTACTGAAATCGAGCGCGTACAGCTTGCGCGTCGCATCAATGCCGGGCGTCGCCGTGATCGTCAGGCCGCTCGCGCCTTTGCTGACAGGCAAGAAGACCAAGCCTTCAGCGCCACGCGCAACAACGATGAGCAGGTCGGCGACGGCCGCATCGGTGACGAATTCTTTGCGGCCCGTCAGGCGGTACTCTCTGCCATTCTTTTCCGCGCGCAAGGCCACCGCCGCCGGATTCCAGTCGGCGGTTTCTTCCAGCAACGCGACGGTGGCTTTCAATGCACCGCTGGCGATTTTTTCCAGGTATTGCGCGCGTTGACCTTCGCTGCCCGCGCGTTCGATCAGCGCCGCCGCCCAGATCGTCGAAATGAACGGTGCGGGCAAACAGGCGCGGCCCATCTCTTCGGCGACGACGGCCAATTCGACCAGGCCCAGGCCCAGCCCGCCGAATTCTTCGGGCACGAGCAAACCCGTCCAGCCCTGATCGGCGATGGCTTGCCAGAGCTTTTCATCAAAGGCCGTTTCCGTCGCCATCAGTGCGCGCACGCGTTCCAACGGGCATTCGCGCGCAAAGAATTCGCGCGCCGATTGTTGCAAGAGTTGTTGTGGTTTATTTAGGTCAAAGTCCATGTTGATTTGAGATGATTTGTTTGTTGATTCAGGGTGCGCCAACGCACAAGGCGATGGCCGTAGCGACGTCATCCAACTGCGTTGCGGTTACTTTGCCCAACCGCCGCACAAAGCGGCTTTCCGACAATGACTTGGTTTGGAAAGTGTCGGCGCCGGAATCCTTGATCAGCCCATTGGCTGGCGTGACCGGCAGTTTCACAAACCAGGGAAACTTTGCGTAATGCGGTTTCCAGTTTGTGATCGGCACAACCAAGCGGAGCGGCAAGCGCCCGATGGTATTCAGGTTGATCACCAGCGCCGGGCGCAATTTGCCGATTTCAACTCCCACCGACGGATCAAAATCCACGAGCCAGATTTCACCGCGTTGTGGAGGAAGCACTGTCGCCATAAAGATCGTTCTCGCCAAAAGCTTCAAAGGCTGTTAATTCGGGGTCGTGCCGATAATCGGCTTCCGCCAGCGCCGCAGCCGCCAGCAAGATGGCATCACGCTCTGCTGCCGGCAGCTTCCGTAATTCCGCTGCTGTCCAATTGCGCTCCACCAGCGCAGCGCAATCTGTTTCAAGCTCCAGTGTCGTTTGCATAGCTTTACCTCCAAACGTGAATTCTCTGCGTCAATAACTCTTCGGCAAGCCCAGCACGCGCTCGGCCACGATGTTGCGCAAAATCTCGCTCGTGCCCGCTTCGATGGTGTTGGCGCGCGAACGCAGGTAATCGAACACCCAGCGCCCGCCGTCGAAGCCGTGCAGTTGCGCATAAGGCCCCAGCACCTCCATCGCCGTTTGCTGAAAGCGCTGGTTGTACTCGCTCCAGAAAATTTTCAGGATCGAGCCTTCGGGACCGGGGACGCCGGTCTTGCTGATCTTGGAGAGCGAGCGCGTGTTGTTGAGCCGGAAGATTTCCAGTTCCAGATAGGCCTGCGCCAGTTTTTGCCGCACGAGCGGATCGCTGCTGCGTTTGCCTTCGCGCGCGCGGGCGATCAGCATTTCGAGGTTGCGCTTGAAGGCGATGTAAGTGCCCGCGCCCAGATTGGCGCGTTCATTCATCAGCGTCGTGATCGCCGTTTGCCAGCCCTTGTTGACTTCGCCCAGCACGTTGGCGGCGGGCACGCGCACGTTGTCGAAAAAGACTTCGTTAAAGCTGGCGTCGCCGGTGATCTGTTTGAGCGGACGCACCGTCACGCCGGGCAAGTGCATATCAACCAACAGTGCCGTGATGCCTTTGTGCTTCGGCGCATTCGCGTCGGTGCGCACCAGCAGCAGACACCAGTCGGCTACGTGCGCCAGACTCGTCCAAATTTTCTGGCCGTTGATGACGAAGTGGTCGCCATCCAGCACGCCTTTGGTCGCCAGCGAAGCCACATCGCTGCCCGAATTGGGTTCGGAAAAGCCCTGGCACCAAATCTCTTCGGCAGAAAGTATCTTGGGCAGGAAGCGTTGCTTCTGTTCGGGCGTGCCCGCCGTGATGATGGTCGGGCCGATCAGGTACAGGCCGAGCGCGTTGATCAGCGGCGGTGCTTCGGCGCGCGCCCACTCTTCCTGCCAGATGGCCTGTTCGATGATGGCCGCGCCGCGCCCGCCGTATTCCTTGGGCCACGAGACGCCCGCCCAACCGGCGTCATACACCTTGCGTTGCCAGATGCGCAAAAACTCGAAGTATGCGCCGCGCTCTTCTTCGTTGGTATTGCCGTCCGTCCAGGGCGGCGGCACGTTGGCCTGAAGCCAGGCGCGCAATTCGTCGCGGAACTGTTCTTCGCTGGGTGATAGTTTCAAATCCATAACGATCCTCGTGTGTTTGGTGTGGTCAGCCGCTCAAGCAGCGTGCTGTTTGAGCCAAGCCGTCAGTTCGGCGGGAGTCGAAAGCTGCAGCGCCGCTTCAATCAATTGTTCGGCCTTTTCCAACGGCAATTGCCGGATGCGTTCGGCGCTGCGCGGCTTCACCGTGCCCAATTTGATGCGCAACAAACGCAAGGCCATTGAGGCAGCTTCTTCCTGTCGGCCTTGTTGCAAGCCTCTCCGAATATAAACACGTTCAATGCTCGACACATATCGCATTCTTTGCTCCTCCTCAAATTCGGCCATGTCATCGGTGAAATGCTCCTCCCATTCGCCGGACAGGAGCATCATCCAATCAATGCAGAAAAACAGTTGCCGCACATCATCGGCGCTCAGGCCGCGTTCGTACAAGCCTTTGATCAAGTCCAGCTTCCAGCGGTAGCGCGCCGCCGGGTCGTCTTTGGTTTCCAGCGCCTTCAATTGCGCCATCACGACGACGGCGAAAGGGTTGGTGTCCACCGCCAGTTTGTCCCAGTCGCGCACGTAATCAAGCAGCTTCGCGCTCGAAAACTTCAGCCGCAACTCGGTGCCCAGCACATCGTAGCGGAACTCGCTGGGCCGCCAATTCGGGTCTTCGTCGGTCAGGATGGCAAAGCTGGCGACCGGGCGGCCATAGCGATTGAAGCCGCGAAAGCTGTACACGTACATCCGCTGCTCAAATGTTCCTTGCGCCGCGCCCTGCACTTCGACGTGAACGAGCACCCAGAGTTCCGACCCATCGCGCAGATAAACTTTCGCCAGCACGTTGGCCAGCCGCCGCCCAAGTTCCGCCGCCGCGACGATCTTCTGCAATTCCTTGTCGAGGAATTCGACGCCGCGCGTCCAGTCAATCGCGGCGTGCGCGGCGGGAAAGAAGAACAGGAAAAACGGCTCGAAGAAACGCACCAGCACGTCTTTCCACGGCGAATCGTAATCCTGCCGCGCGGCGCGGGTTTTTCTGGCGGGGCGTTTCATCACAACTCATCCTTCCGTGACGCCAGCAACGGCGGCATAAGCCACGGCCTCGTTGATCTGCGTTTCGTCAAAGACCCTGATGCCGTGCTGTTCCAGCAAGGCCGCCGTCACGCCTTGCCCGTCACGCAATGACTTGCTGAACGTGCCGTCGTAAATCACGCCGCTGCCGCACGACGGGCTGCGCGCTTTCAGAATCGCCGCCTTGACGCTGTGCGCTTGCGCCAGTTGCAGGGCCTGTTGCGCGCCGCTGATGAAGGCCGCCGTCACGTCGTTACCAGCAGAATTTATGACCTCCGCATGCCCCGCCAGTACTGCCGCGCCGTCACCGTGTTGAATCTCGGCGGGCAAGCGCGGCACCCCTAATCCGCCCGCGACTTCAGGGCAAACGGCGATAGCTTGGCCGCGCGCGATCAATTCGGCCAGCGCGTCGCAGGCTTTGTCTAAGCCGTCGTAACGAACTTTGCTGCCGAGCAGGCAGGCGCTGACGAGGAGTTTGTTCATCGTGCGTTTCCCGCCGTCGCACGGCGAGCGCGCGGTTTGGCGCCGTTCGTCCTGGGGCGGGCCGCCTGCGCCGCCAGCCGCACGGGCGCGGACGAAAGAAATTCAATCAGCTTCGCCAACAGCGGATGCGCGCGGATGCGCGCGAGCGCCGGCTCGTCCAGCTTTTTGAAGAGCTTATCCAGCAAGCGCAGCCGGTCGGTCTCGCCGTATGTGAGTTGCAGGAATTGTTGCGGCTGCAAGTGCGCCAGCGCGCGTTCGGTGGGTGAGGCATTGGCGGTGAACTGCGGCGCTTCGAGCAGGACGACCTCCCATTCCGGCACGGCCAGCAAAACTTCAAACGGAATGCCGGCGGCGGCGGCCCCGATAGCCTCGCGCAAAGTAATCTCTTGTTCATACAAGAGGGCATGCTTGCTCGTGGCGGCGTCAAGCACGGCCACGACGGGTGCGCGGCGAGCCGATAAAATCGAACGCGCCATCGAAAGCGCCGAATAACGGTCGTTGACCTGGACGAACTCGACAGCTTGCCGTGCTGCCGCCGGCAATAATTTCGTCAGCAGTTTGTCGGTCGCCGGACTCTCGGTGATCAAATAAATGTTGTTCATTTCCACTCCTCGCGCAGATTGTAATCCGCCAGCCCTTCCTCGACACAACGGCGATACTTGAGGCGCAACCCCTCGCGCATGCGCCGCTCGGCCAGCGCCAGCGCCACCTCAGCGCCCGTCCATAAAAGAATCGTTTGCGGCAACGTGAACTGCGCCAACAACAAGGCTGGTTGGGTGTAGCCGTGCCGGCTGAACACCAACCCAACCGTCGGGCTGGGCCGCCGCAGGAGTTGGTTGCGCAATTTGGCAATCGGCTCAATGTGGACAGGTTCCGCCCAATCCTTGCATTCCACCAGACAGTCCAACCCGTCAACGTAAAGCGCGCCGTCCAACTGTTCGACCGGATTGCCCGCCAGCACGACCTGATACGGCCAGCGGATGTCGGCGCCTTCAAGCTGGAACGCGCGCAGGACGAGATACTCAATGGCCTTGCCCGGCTCCCAGCCTTGCCGGAGCGTCGTGCCGGCCTCAATCGCCCGCCACAGTCTGCGCAACGTGGCGTAATCGGCTTGAACAATTTTCTGTTCGTAATCAGTGGCTGTCTTCATACTCTTCCCCCGCCGAGTTCTTCATTCCACCGCGCGCCACAACAACTCCGCCACATCCATCACTTGCACATCCCGTTCGCCCTTCCGTGCTTTCACCCCGTCTTCCAGCATCGTCATACAGAACGGGCAGCCGACCGCGACGACCTCAGCGCCGGTGTCCAGCAGTTGTTGCGCGCGCTCTTGATTGACACGCTTGTCTTTGGGTTCGTCCACAAAACTCATCCCGCCGCCGCCGCCGCAACAGAAACCGTTCGCGCGATTCAACTCCGGTTCGACCGGCGCGCGTTTGCTCGCAAGTTGCACCAATTGGCGCGGCGCATCGAAGACGCCGTTGTGGCGGCCCAGATAGCACGGGTCGTGAAAGGCGACTTGCTTGTCGGTTGCCGCCACCGGCGCGAGCTTGCCGTCCTTGACCAGTTGCGCCAGGAATTCGCTGTGGTGAAAGACTTCGTAATGCCCGCCGAATTGCGGGTATTCGTTGCGAAAGGTGTTGAAGCAGTGCGGGCACGAGGTGACGATCTTTTTGACCTGATACCGCCCCAGCGTCGCGACATTTTCTTTCGCCAACATTTCAAACAGGAACTCGTTGCCAATGCGGCGCGCCGGGTCGCCCGTGCATTTCTCTTCGCGGCCCAGGATGGCGAATTTGACGCCCGCCTTTTCCAGCAATTGCGCCGTCGCGCGCACGACTTTTTGATTGCGTTCGAGCAACGCGCCACCGCAACCGACCCAGAGCAAGACTTCGGCGTCGGCAGCGTCGCCACCCAATTCACTCCCCATTTCACTCATGGATTTGACGTTCAAGCCTTCCGCCCAATCCAACCGCCCGGCTTGCGTGCCTTTGAACGGATGGCCGCGCGATTCCAGCGACGTGATTGCATCCTGCATCGTGTCGGGGAAGTCGGCCTCTTCCATCACCAGGAAGCGGCGCATGTCCACGATCTTCGGCATCTGTTCGATGAAAACGGGGCAGGCTTCCATACACGCGCCGCAGGTCGTGCACGACCAGAGCGCATCCGGCGCAGTCGCGGGCACAGCGTTGATGATTGGCCCCGCGTCGTTCGCGTGTAGCAGCGTGCGCAAATCCAGAATGATGTCGCGCGGCGAAAGTGTCTTGCCCGCCGCGTGCGCGGGGCAAACCGACGTGCAGCGCCCGCATTCGGTGCAGGCGTCCAGATCGAGCAGGTCTTTCCAGGTGAAGCCGGCCAGCGTTTTGACGCCCAGCGTTTCGGCTTTTTCAAAATCAAGCGTCTTGACGATGGCGCCGCTCGGCGCGAGCCGCGCGGTGTAAATGTTGAGCGGCCCGGTCAGCGCGTGAATCATCTTCGTGAATGGCGCCCAGGCGATGAAGCCGAACACCAGCACGGCGTGCGTCCACCAAGCTACAAAATGCATGTGTTGCAACAGCGTTTCATTCAAGACCGCCGCCGATACGCGCGCGACCGCATAGCCGAACGGCGACCACGCGCCCCAGGGATCGTGCGTTGCGGCGATGCGCCAGCCTTCGACCAGAAAGCCCGTCAGCACAATGGCGAACAGCGCCAGCAGGATCGCCTCGGCCTCGTCGGTGTAAACCAATTTCTTCGGTTTCAGCTTCAAGCGCCGCCAGAGCGCGATGCTGATACCGAGCAACGTCAGCGCGCCGAACACATCCACGATGAACGATTGAAAGACCAGGTAGAACCAGCCTTGCATCAGCGGCAGGCCGAAATCGTGATGGATCATCACGACGGTCGTGGCAATGGTCAGGATGATGAAGCCGAAAAAGATGCAGGCGTGAAAGATGCGCGCGTGGCGTTCGCGCAGCGTGCGCTGTTGGCCGAGTGCGTGTTTCAGCAACAACCGCAAACGTTCTTTGGGACGGTCGAAGCGATCAACGGGCAAGCCCTGCCGCCACGTTTGCACGCGCCGCCAGACGCCGTAAGCCGCAATCGCCAGCGACACGGCGAAGAGCAGATACAGCACCTCGACGTGCGAGATGTTCCAAAGGACTTCGCGGGTTGGCGTAGTGTTGAGCATCAGTTGAGCCTTGAGTGGCGAAGCCTTTGGAGTGC
>JANOWX010000343.1:0-5365 GCA_031418175.1 Acidobacteriota bacterium
GTCGTTGCGCACGATGCGGCCAAAGGCGGGCGGCGGATCAATGCGCGTCGTGAGCAGCGTGGCCGCGTTCTTTTCGTTGACATGCGTTTCAACCAGTTGCCGCAAGGTGGCGGCTTGGACGAGCGGGGCGTCCACATACAAAACAATCAGCACGCCGGATTGATTTTGAAAGGCCGCTTTGGCGCTGCTGACGGCGTGGCCGGTGCCGCGCTGTTCGGCTTGCAAGGCGAAGCGCAACTTGTCGGCGTTATGCACGTCCAACACGGCGCGCGCGGCTTGTTCAACCAGATCGGCCTGGTGACCGACGACGACGGTGATGGTGTCGGGGTCGAGTTGCGCGGCGGTGTTGACGACGTGGCCGATGAGCGTGCGCCCGCCGATTTTGTGCAGGGCCTTGGCATACGCACTCTTCATGCGCGTGCCTAGACCGGCGGCGAGAATCAAAACGTTGATGTTCACGACAAACTACCTCAAAACGAAATTTGCTGAATGGGAAGGGCCGCCTGGGGTGCGCGCGTCAGCGCCGGCGCTGGGCGGCGGCGGTAAATCTCGAAGATGGCTTGCGCCAGCCGATGCGGATCGTGGCGCACGAAGCGCGTTTCCGAAGCCAGCGGGCGCGCGATCAATTCGGTGCCGGGCAATTCGTGTAGGCGCGGCGGCGGCGGCTCTAAGGCATAAGCCTTTTCGGCGGCGTAACGCTCGCGCATCTCGGCGGAAATCGGCGCTGCATTGAAGAGCGCGTAATCCAATTGCAGGCCGGGCGCATAGGCCAGCAGTTGCTGCACGTGATCGGCGGCGGTGAATTGATCGGTCTCGTCGAATTCGGTCAGCGCGTTGCAGATGTAAAGCTTCTGCGCTTTGGCATCGGCGACGGCGGCGGCAATCCCTTTGATCAACAGGTTGGCGATCACGCTGGTGTAAAGCGAACCGGGGCCGAAGGTGATGAGATCGGCGTCGAAAATCGCTTCGACCGCTTCGGGCAGGGCTTGCGCGTTTGACGGGACGAGGGCGAGTTGGGTGATCGTGCCGTCTTGCGACTTGATGGCGATCTGGCCGCGCGTGGTTTTGTTGCCGACGCGCGCAACGAGGTCTACGTGATTGAGCGTCGAGGGCAGCACGCGCGCCTTGATGCCCAGCAGTTGGCGCGCCTGATTGACGGCGGCCAGGAAATCGCCGCTCTGTTGATTGAGCGCCAGCAAAATCAGATTGCCCAGCGAATGACCGCCCAGCGTGCCGTCGCCGGGGAAGCGATGCCGAAAGACCTGGGTCAGCGGGTGGTGTTCGTCGGCCAGGGCGACCAGACAATTACGGATGTCGCCGGGCGGCAACACGCCGTATTCGCTACGCAAACGGCCGGAGCTTTTGCCGTCGTCGGTGACGGTGACGATGGCGGTTAATTCGATCTCGCCGGCGGCCAGGTGCGGTTTTAACCCGGCAAGCAAGGTCGAAAGACCGGTGCCGCCGCCGATGGAAACTACTTTGAGAGTGGGCGTGTAGCGCATAAAACGACTCACAGGTTGGATGCTTGCGGCGCTGCTTTGACTTTGCTTGTTAGCAGCGTTGTCTTACTCGGAAGCCAATCCGGGCGCGTTGAGCGGGGAAGCCCGGCGGGATTGGCGTGCGGATGTTTACGACTCTTTGGTACGGAGCGCTTTATGTGCGCACGCCGGCGTGTTGATGCATTCTGCGCGCAGCAACAAGCGCGTGACCGGCGTGTGCTTGACGATGTGCGTTTCGATGATCTCGGCGACGTCTTCGTGACTGACGCCGCCATACCAAACGGCCTCGGGATAAATCACCACCGTCGGGCCATGTTCGCATTGATCCAGGCAGCCCGCCCGATTGGCCCGCACCCGATCTTTCAAGCCGCGCGCCGCCAACTCTTTTTTGAAGGCGAGTTGCAAGGCGCCTAGCGCGTCCGGATCGCAGCAACCGCGTGGGTTTTCGGGCGGACGCTGATTCGTACAGATGAAAATGTGGCGCTCGAATTTGGGCATCGTCCTAACTTGTTCTGGTGGGATTCACCGACCTGTTTTCGCCTCGGCTCTTAACTACTTGTTGCTTGCTCAGAAATCCGGCACCGAAGGACAGACACTTGGGGGATACGTGCGGTATGCCGTGGTGAAGCGGCCAACGCAGTGTGCCTCAGTCGTTTCTGCTGCGTCAAGCAAAGATTTTTCGCCCACTTTCTCACCGCAGACCGGGGCGGATTGGACGTTACAGCGCGCCATTCCGCCACGTTACGACCTGGCTGCCAATCTCAGTTACCGCACAGCAAAACGGTAAATTGCAGATAGGCTTGTCCTTCTGAACAGGGGGCAACAAGCGCAGGCGGTCTTAGCTGAAAATAATTGCCGGACGGCATAAAAGTTGACTGTTCGAGAGCGTGTTGGCTGTATATTTTCCGTTCAGAGGGTGACTAAAACTGAATGTCCAAGCGGATCGTAATCCAGACCGACTTGGGCGGCGTAAAAGTTACCCCACAAGAGCAAGGCAAAATTAGCAGTAGCAGAAAAGGAGGACTGAGGGATGAAGATTACGAGCGATATTCTGAAGCTGATCAACAAGCTATCTGACGAAGAGCGCGCGAAAGTGGATAAGGTGGTTAAACGTCACGTGGCCGCCTGTTTGCGGAGCGGGTTCCAGCCGGAAAACATGGATCGCGTCTACATCGAAGCGGTCGAAATGGTGCGGTTGGAAGAGCAGTACCCTGAGCCGGAACCGGTGAAGGAAGAACGCATCTACGAACCGTTCCGCCGCTATGAACAATACGTCAGCCCGAAAGCCGCTTGAGCCACTGGCGCAAAGCGGCAAACGGACAATGCTGCGGGGAAGAGCCAGGGGGCTTTTCCCCGCTTTGTTTTGTGCGCTTGGCGTTCATGAAGGCGTTATTCGACAAGGCGGGGAGGCTCGTCTATAATCCGCAGCCTTGTTCACCCAGCAATAGACAGGCTATGGCAGCATTGCCCGGCAGAAGCCTTCCAACATACGCAAGAAGCTTCGGTTGGCCCCGTTCATCGTTTGTCTTATGACTCATAAATACATTCTGCTGGCTAGTGAAGCTTGGGTTCATCTCGTTTAAGGGAGTTTCTTCGCGTGAAAAGATTTTCGCTCGTTCTGTTTCTTTTGTTTTGTCTTTCGATCTTTGGGTACATCGGCAAGCACCAAACCTCAACTGCCCAGACCACGACGCCGACCGATGAGGTCGCGATCATCCAGTTGACCACGCCGACCAATGCCGTAGGCGTCAACATCCGCAGCGTCAGCAATGACGGCAAACGTTTCGTCTTTGATTCGATCAACGATTACGACGGCACTAACGTAGACAGTAACCGCGAGATTTTCATTTACGATCTGGACTTGAAGACAGTCATCCACCTGACCAGCACCAAAGACAAAACCGAAACCGATGCGGCGGGCGTCACCAAAACCACGCGGCGCATCACCAACAACACGCCGATCATCAGTGGCGACGGCACCAAGATCATTTTTACCTCGAACGATACGTTCACCGACGCCAAGAACGATGACGGCAACCAGGAACTTTATCTGATTGATTTCCCGCGCACCGCCACCAAGCGCGAAGACGCCAAATTCACGCGGCTAACCGACACCGAAAAGAATAACGACACCGAAGTCATCAACGAGATTTTCACCAACTATTCGCCGACGCTTAACGACGACGGCACGGTCATCGCCTTCGTCTCGACGCGCCGCACGTTCAAGGCGCTCGAAAACGGCACGCCCGCGTTGACGGCGGCCAAAGAAGGCACGGCCCAACTCGATCCCGACGGCAACGGCGAAATCTTTCTCTACAACGCGACGACCAAGCGCTACTCACAGGTCACCGCCACACGCGACACCGATGCCATCGTCAATTTCGTCGTGCGCGGCTTCAATAACTTCCCGAACCTGAGCGGCGATGGCCGGAAGCTGGTCTTCCTTTCCGGCTTCAACTATGCGGGCGCGACGGCCAACAAAAACACCGATTTCAACGGCGAGCTATTCATCCACAACATCGGCGCGGCACTGAACACGGTGCAGCAATTGACTGAGACGGCGGAGACGGCGGCGGTGCCGTTCGGCGGTGCGATGAACCTGCTGCCAGCGTTTACGCGTCCGTTCAATCGCACCGGCTCGCTGCTGGTGTTTGAATCGGCGGGCAATTTCGCCACCAAAAACGCCGATAAAACGCGCGAAGTTTTTCTGGCCGACCTGAGCGGCGCGACGCCGGCCTTTCGCCAAATCACCGATCAGACGACGGTGGATGCGGTCAAGAACGATTTCAACTTTCTGGCCAGCATCAATTCGACCGGCACCTTCATCACGTTTGGCTCGACGCTCAATCTGACCCCGGCCACGACCAGCAGCGTCAACGTTGACAATGGCGACGGCAGCCGCGAAGTCTTTCGTTACGACATCGCCAAATCCGCGTTCCGCCAATTGACCTTCACGCCGACCTCGCAGTTGACCCTGGATCAGCGCACGGCCACGATCCCGAGCTATGCCGACGCCGCTGGTACGGCGGTCAATTTCAGTCACGAATCCGATTTAATCGCCACCAATTTGACGTTCAACCCCGAAGCCTTCCGCGCCATCATCTACCCTGTGACGGGCAAGAATGCGACCGCGCCAGCCCTAACCAACGCGGCCAGTTTTAAGAATACCGAAGTCGCGCGCGGCTCCATCGTGGCAGCCTTCGGTTCGCAACTTGCCGCGAGTGCGCTGGCGGCGGCCACGATGCCCTTGCCGTTGGAACTCAACGGTGTGCGTGTCACGGTCGGGAACATCGCGGCGGAGATCATCTTCGTTTCGCCGACCCAGGTGAACTTCGTGATGCCTGCGCAAATTGGCATCGGCGACAAGGTGCCCTACACCATCAACAACAACGGCCTGCAAGCGACTGGCGACGTGAAGCTGGTGGACGTTTCGCCCGGCGTCTTTGCGATCGCGGGTACAGGCACGGGCAAGGCGACGGCCCAATGCGGCAGAATTTCGGATGACGGCCTGAGCTTCGTCCTGACCAATCCGGCCTGCGAAGTCGGCAGCGAGACCGACACGGGTTTTCTGGTCATTTACGGCACGGGCTGGCGCAACGGCTCCGGCATTACGGTGAAATTCGGCGAGCTGACCTTGACGCCCGTTTATGCCGGCCCGCAGGGCGATTTAGCCGGTTTGGATCAAATCAATTTGCCGCTCACCAAAGACCTGGCGGGCAAGACGGACAGCGAATTCACCGTCGAATTCGGAACTGTCATCAGCAACAAAGTCACGACTTCATTCTCTGACAAACAGTTCGGCATCTTCACGGTGGCCAATGCCGCCAGTTTCGAGGGCGGTGTGGCGGCGCGCGGTTCGGCAGCGC
>JANOWX010000344.1:0-6562 GCA_031418175.1 Acidobacteriota bacterium
ATACCTTCTGGTATGAGAGCAGCCAGCTTGCACTGCGCCAGCGTGGCGACCAAAACAAAAAGATGGAGGAAAAGCGACGATTTCAATCGTTGCGGTACTGGCCGCAGCACAAAACGACTAAAGTCATTACTACGTGGTGCCGTCCGCTTTCCCGCAAAGAACTTGGTTGGCAATGTTGCCTGACTGCCTGTTAACAATCTCATGCCAGCCGTTGTGCCAACTCTGACTTGATCCGCCGGTTGTGATAACTTGCGGGCTGTTCAGAGATTGGCAAATTCATCAATCACGTTTCAAGCAACGCTTGGCAGACAGCGCCCTCTGCTGACTTATGGTTGACCTATGCAGAACCAACTCCTAACCCAATTCATCCGCCGCATGCCCAAGGTCGAGTTGCACGTGCACCTCGAAGGCTCCATTCAACCCGCCACCTTGCTCGCACTGGCGCGCCGCAACAATGTCACGCTCCCCGCCACTGACGAAGCCGGGTTGCAACGCTGGTACCGCTTCACCGATTTCAAACACTTCATCGAAATCTATCTGGCGATCTCGGCCTGCCTCTGCACCCCGGCAGACATCGAACTGATCGCCACCGACTTTCTGCGCCAGCAGGCCGCGCAAAACATCCGCTACAGCGAAGTCACCTTCACGCCCTACACGCATTTCAGCACGAACCGCCGCATTCCCTTTGATGAACAGTTCGACGCGCTCTCACGCGCGCGCGCCTGGGGCCAGCGTGAACTCGGCGTGCAATGCAATTGGGTTTTTGATTTGGCCCGCAATGTGCGCCCCGTTGAACACAGCTTGACTGTGGCCGAATGGGCGATTGCGGGGAAAGATCGAGGCGTCGTCGGTTTCGGACTCGGCGGAATCGAGGCCGGCAATCCGCCCGAATTGTTTGCCGAAGCCTTCGCGCTGGCACGCGCCGCTGGCTTGGCCGCCGTACCGCACGCAGGCGAAATCGCGGGAGCGGAAAGCGTGCGTGGGGCCATTGAGGTGTTGGACGCGCGCCGCATTGGTCACGGCGTGCGCTGTCTGGAAGACCCGGCGTTGGTCGAACTCATGCGCGCGCGGCAAATCCCGCTCGAAGTCTGCCCGACCAGCAATGTCTGCCTGGGCGTCGCGCCTTCATTCGCCGCACATCCGCTGCCGCGCCTGCTGGCCGCCGGGCTGTATGTCACGCTCAATTCCGATGACCCGCCGATGTTCAACTCGACACTGACGGATGAGTACCTGCAATCCGCCCAGACGTTCGGCTTTGACGTCGCGCAAATCGAACAGCTTGTTTTGAATGGCGTGCGCGCTTGCCTGCTGAATGACGCTGAACGCGCGGCGCTGGAAAGCGGCTTCCGCGCACAGTTCGCCGCCCTGCGCGCAGAGCTGAACATTTGACCGATGGAAAGACTCTTCAACCGCTACTATCACGCTTTGCCAGTGCGCGCTGCCGACGCGGATGACCAGGTGCATCTGCTGAATGAGGCGGAACGGCGGCGGCTGAAGCGCGCGAACCGGCTGTTGATGACGCTGGGCGCGGGGCTCTCGGTCGCCGGTTTTCTGGCTTACTACCTGCCGCTTTATCGTTACCCGCAACTCTTCCCGGCCCTCGCCTTGCCGCTCGGCGGCAAGCTGCCGTGGGCCGAATTGCTGTGGTGCGTGTTGCTCAGCCTGGTCGAAATCTGGCTGCTCACCTTGCTCAACCTCGCGGGCGTGCACGAAACCGCCGTGGCCGTGGGCTTGCTCACCCCCGCCACCAAAGGCGAATTGCGCGGCGTGCTGCTGGCCATCGGACTCGAACAGAAAAGCGACGAAGCGCGGCGTTACGGCATTGACCCGTTCCAGGGCTTGCAACCCTGGCTGCTGTTGCTGGCGAATCTGTTGTTGCGCTTGAAGGGCTGGCTGGCGAATCAGGTCGTGCGCCAGACATTGCGCGTGCTGTTGGGGCGCTACGCCGTGCGCACGCTGCTGGATTTTGCGGGCCTGCCGATTTACATGGCGCTGAATGCCTGGTCGGTTTACGCCGTGATGCGCGCGGCGCGGGTCATCATTATGGGCCAGGTCGTGGTGCGCCGCTTGCTCGAACGCTTGCCGCCGCGCGCGTTGCCGCCTGGCGAACAGGCGCTGCTTTACGACACGCTGCAATTCATCGCCATCAGCAAACGCGACTTTCACCAAACGCACGCGCTGCTGACGCGCGAATTGCTGGCGCGCTTCGGCATCCCGGTCGAAGCGGCGCATCCGCTGCCGGCGGATTATTACGAACGCTTGCGGCACGCGCCTGAGCGCACGCGCGCGCTTTGCCAACTGGTCATCCGGCTCGGCTTCATTCTGGACGGGAAACTTTCGTGGCGCGAGCGGCGGCGCTTGCGCGCGCTGAACGAACGCGGGGTTGTGCCTGAAAGCGCTGCCGAGTTGCGGCAAGCCACGCGGGATTTTTTGGCAGGGCGCGGGATCGAGGCGTGGTCTGCAGTTTATCTGGAAAAGACGCACATTGCGGGTGGGGCAAGATGACATCTTGTCCCACAGGTAGCAGCTACCCTCTGCTTACGAATCGCCCTGACATTCGATGATGTCGCCGCTTTGCCACTCCTCGCGTTCTTTGGTAGCGGCTTCATCCTCATAATCAACGGCTGCGTGCTCCGCCTGTTCGGCCAGCAAGCGGCGGCGTTCGGCGAGCGGCAAACGGTGAAAGGCGCGGCGTTCGGCGAGTGTCATCGGTTGCTGTGTGTCGGCCAAGTTTTCCTCCCGCGCAATTCGCCCAACAACTCCACCGCCCGCGCAATCTCCACTGCGTTCAAAGCCTGCTTGCCAAAGCGCGCGCGCTGATACAACCCCGTCAGTTCTGTCACCGGCGGCCAACGCAACTGTGTGGCGAATTCTTGCGGCGTCTGTTCCGGCGCACGGCGTTTGCCCGCGCGCGCGAGGGTGTCAAGCAGTTCCTGATAAAACGCGATGGCCGAACGCGCCGGGTCGTGTTTGAAGCGGTAACGCCACGAACGCCGGTATTGCCGCCACAAAAACAGCGCCAATCCGCCCGCCAGCAACACCAGCAAGGTTTGCGTGACCGGATGCCAGAGCAACGCCTGCGTGCGTTTGGCCAGCGTCGGCGTAGGTTCATTTTGCGCGGAGCGTTCGACAGCTTCGCGCGGCTCGTTGAAGGCGGCGAACCATTCGTGCAGTTTTTGCCGCCAATCTAACCAGCGCGTGCTCGATTCATACCGCCAATAAGCCAATTTGCGCCCCGCCGCCATCAGCATTGAAGACTGTTCTCCGGCATCGAAACCGACGACGCGCTCTTGCCAGAACATCTGCATGGCGTCGCCGTACTGCCGCATCCATGCCAGCCAGCCGTTGTCGTAAACGTTCAAGCCGGCGTCCGGCGTCGGATCGAAGGTCACCCATCTCGCTTTCGGGAAATAGGCTTCGACCCACGAATGCGCGTCCGCTTGGCGCACGGTATAAGCGTCGGCCACCGCGCTGTATTCGCCCATCTGAAAGCCGTTGACCAGCCGCGCCGGAATGCCGCGCGTGCGCAACAGCAAGACCAGCGCCGAGGCGAAGTATTCGCAATGACCCGCTTTGACGTTAAACAAAAAATCGCAGACCGGATCACCCTGCTCGACCGCTTCCAGATCGAGCGTGTATTGGTAAGTGTCCTGCAAATACGCTTCGATGCGGCGCGCCTCTTCGTAAGGCGAAACAGCGCCGCGCGTGATGGTGTCGGCCAGCTTCTTCAGACGAGGGTCGCGGTCTTCGGGTAATTGCAAGTAGAGGCGCTTGATTTCTTCGGTATAGAAACGCGAGGTATCGGCCTGCAATTGGTTGGGCGGCACTTCGCTGGTGTCGGATAGAACCTCGTAATGAAAACTGTAAAAGGCATGCGGGTCTGTCCACAGCGCATCGGCATAGTCGCTTTTCAGCGTATCCAGACCAGCCACCTGAACCGCGCGTGGGGCGGCGAAGATAATGCCGGAGTTGAGCGGTTCCAGGAAAAATTCCTGCTCTGTATAAGGCTGCCGGGAGCCTCTGTCACTCACCTGATAATAACCACCGCCAATCTCAATTGGCCGTCTGGGCGGCGGCAGCGTGCGCGACCAAGTGCCCTGCTCGTATTTGTCCAACGCCAGCCCGCGCCAGCGCAACCATTGGCGCGGCAAGAGCGGCGGGAACTTCACGCGCACGCGCAGCACAACTTGCGGATTGAGTTTGATGCGCGCGACCTCGCCCAAGCGCACGTTTTCAGAAAAGCCCGACAAGGCCGCGCCGCGCATGAAATTGCTGGGGAAGGCGCGCGCCACGCGCGGCATCACCAGAAACAACGGCGCGGCCAAGGCAAAAATCACCAGCAAGGCAAACGCCGCAAACAGCGTCACATTGTGCCAGCGCGGCGCGCCTAAAGTTTTGCGCGCGCGCCGCTGGTTGCCAAAAATGCCAGCCCGACGCGGTTCGCGCCAGAATGCGGTTTGCGCCAGTTGGCTGTGCTGATGTTCGTCAAAACTGTGGGCCGCGCGTTGCAATTCAAAACTAACCAGCGTCGCCAGCGCCGCGAACAGATACACGATCAGCAGCACCAGAAACAGCGTGTCAATCATCAGCCCGGCGGCAAACAGCACCTGCATAAACGACACGGTGTAAAGCCAGCGCCAATCGCGTTCGCCCTTTTGGCGCAACAGCCGCAAGGCGACGGTGAACAGCAAAAACCGCATCGTGATCGCCGGCAACGTCGAATCGAGCAGATACCAATCCGCCACCGCCACCAACAGCCAGGCGGGCACCAGCCAGTTGACCCAGCGTTTGGGCTCCCACCACTGCCACACGCCGCAATCAATCAAACACGCCAGCAACAACACGGCGGCGAACAACAACAGCGAAACCAAATCGAGTTGATGCGTCGCGACGAGCATCGCCGTGCCGGTCGCCAGCAAAGCATAGGACGAAAGTTTGAAATAACGATCCAAAGTCATGACAATCAAGTGTGCGGCCAGGTGTACGGCAAACTGTTAGTTTGCCGTGGCCTCGGCGCTCAGACGTACTGATTTCGCGTAGCCGCTTCGACCGCAGAGCCACGGCAAACTAACAGTTTGCCGTACAGCGCTATAACTCGTCGAAATAGATCACCTGCGTTGACGGCCATAACCCGCCCGGCGCCGCTGTCCGTGGCAGCGAAGTCAGCCAGATGCTGAATTCATTGCGCGGAGCGGCGGCGGCCCAGTCATCGGCCCCAACACGCTCTTCCGGCCCGGTTTCATCTGAAACCTGCAAGCGCGCCAGTTCGCGCAACAACGCGTACCAGTGCGCGCGGCTGCTGCCGTAACCGAAATCCGCCGCGCCAATCAACAGGCGCACCTCAGCCCCGGCGGTGATGAAATGTTCGAGCAGGCTGGCCGCGAGCGCGATGGCGCGCTCGAAGCGTTCGCTCTCGGCGGCGCGCGCCTGCACGTCGAAATGAATCGTCACGCGCCAATCGTCTTCGCGCGTGAACTCGCGCACCATCAGCCGCGCCGTCTTGGCCGTGGCCTTCCAGTCAATCGCATGGCGATGATCTGAAGGCCGGTATGGGCGAATCGCATAAAGATCGCTGCCGCTGCCTTTGCGCAAACTTTCGACCTGGCCCAGCGCAAAGGGCAGCGACTGTTCAAACTCGCGCAACGGCTGCACCGCCGGATAAACGACGATTTCGCCGCTGCTGTCGAGCGCGTAGCCGCGTTCGACAAAGCCAAACGGAAAGCGCGTCACGACCGCCAGATTCTGCAGTTCATACACGCCGCGCCGTGTGAAGGTGTGCGTCAGCCGCGCCTGGGCGTGCGCGCGCGGCGGCACGATGGCGAAGAAGGCCAATTCGCGCGCCTCGGTTTTTGGCTCTTGCAAGACGGCCAGCAATGAGAATGAAGGCAACAGGCGTTTGCGATTGCTCAGCGTCAGTTCCAGCGTCGCCGGTTCGTTGGCAAAAATGTGTTTCGGCGGTTTCAGTTCGAGTTCGAGCTTGGTCAAATTCAAACGCGCGGCCACGGCGGACACGACCGAGGTCGCCAGCAACAGCGAAAAAATCAGGTAGAGCAGATTGTTGCCCGTGCTGAAGGCGGTCAGTGCGACGACGACGACAAAGGTGCCAAAGGCGATACCGATGCCGGGGATGTGAAAGGGCACGCGGAACGGCAGAGCTTCGAGTTGCATCGCCTGCGCCAGTTTCGGCAGCGCATAAATCACCAGAGCCACAAAAATAAACAGGGCCGCGCGCATCCACCAGGTCGCCGCATTCAAATCGCCGCGTTGCCGCGTCGCCAACGCAATCACCAACGAACCCAACGCCAGACACGCCAGCGTCCCGGCGATGAGGGCGAAACTGAGGTTGTGGCGGCGCAAGTATTTGAACATAGGCAAAAGAGCCGCCCTGGGTACGCAGCGCTTCCAGCGTGCGGTCTTGGCGCCAACCGAGCAATGCCGGAGGGTTTTCCTTCGGCATTATTCCATCTGATGCCAAGATCGCACGCTGGAAGCGCTGCGTACCCAGGGCGGCTCTTTTGCCTATGTTCAAATACTTGCGCCGCCACAACCTCAGTTTCGCCCT